>NZ_MUME01000078.1 GCF_002155915.1 Streptomyces thermovulgaris
GCCTGACGAACATCTCGCGCGCGCCGCTGCGGTCCTGAGGACCGTGCCGCGTGCCGTGCACGCTCGGCACACCCTGCCCGTCGTCCTCGGGGTTTCGCTCGTGCTCGCTCATCGTCCCGCCCGTTGCCCTTCCCCGAGCCCCCGCCTCCTTCCCCGCGTTCCCGCCTGTGCGCGAACGGGGGGAATCCCCGTGAGGGGGAGGACCTTCATGGCCGGCCCCGGCTGTGTCCCGCGCCGGTGCGGACGTGCCCCGCACGGCGCCGCCGCGTGCCCGCCTGCCGCCCGTACGGCCGGCCGCCGGCGGCTCGTCCTCCGGGTGCGGCCTGGCCTGCTCCGGGATGCCGTCGATGCCGCCCGCCGTGCGCCGGGGCACGGACGGGCCGCCCGGGGCGGTGCCACCCGGGCTCCTGGCCCCGTCCGTGCGGGCGGACGTCCCGCCCTCGGTCGGCAGCTCCCGTGTGCCGTGCTCTTCGTCCCGCACCGGCCCGTCCCCGTTCCTCACGCCGGCCCGGGTCCCGCGCCGCGCTGTTTGTAAAGGCTGATCGACACGGTCTTGTCCTCGTCCACGGCGGAGGAGACCTTGCCCGCGAGCGCGGACAGGACGGTCCAGGCGAACGTGTCCCGCGAGGGCGCGTGACCGTCCGTGGTCGGGGCCGAGACGGTCACCTCGAGCGAGTCGTCGACCAGCCGGAAGACACAACTGAGCACCGAGCCGGGCACGGCCTGCTGGAGCAGGATCGCGCAGGCCTCGTCCACCGCGATGCGCAGGTCCTCGATCTCGTCGAGGGTGAAGTCCAAGCGGGCCGCGAGACCGGCCGTGGCCGTCCGCAGCACCGACAGGTAGGCACCCGCAGCCGGCAGCCGGACCTCCACGAAGTCCTGGTTCGCCGCGGGCTCGCCTGCGATCTGGGACACCCTCACCTCCAAGGTGGTACAAGCTTTCTCAGGGCCGAGGGTCGCCCCCCGGGGTAACGCGCTACATGGTTCAGCGGTGACGCTACCGCGCTCGCGGCATTCCTGTCCCGGGACCCCAACCCCCGCTGTCACTCGTAGTAAAGCCCTGAATACGCTGCGTGGCTAGGGGTCTGCGGGCCCAAAGGGGAACAGCGCGGGCCGGAATGTCGTACCCAGACACCGGACGGTCGAATCGTCGAAACGCCGCGGCCCTGCCCGCGGGGCGCGGCCGCACCGGCACGGCCGCACAAGCCGGTCGTGCGAGTACGGCCGCACGGGGCGTACGGGTCGTATGGGTCCGGTACGGGTCGTGCCGGTCGTGCGGACGCCGTCATACGAGCATGTGGTCCACGAAGCACCAGCGCCAGTTCTCGCCGGGCTCGAGGGTGCGCATCACCGGGTGCCCCGTCTCCTTGTGATGCCGGGTCGCATGCCGTCCCACGGAGGAGTCGCAGCACGCGACGTGTCCGCAGGTCAGACACAGCCGCAGTTGCACCGGATCCGTGCCGTCCGCCAGGCATTCCGGACAGGTCTCGCTCGCGGGCGCGGGCTCCGGGTGCGGCAGCGTGCCGACGTGCGTGCACTGTTTCATGGTTGCCAGGCTACGACGGGTATGCGGGGAACTGTGCGGAAAAATCCGGGGGGAGCGAGAACGACGGAAGGGCGAGGGCGATGGACGTGATGCCGCTGCTGTCGCTGGTCGCGGGCAGCGCCGCGGTGGCCGGGGCCGCCCGGCGCACCCCCGTACCGGCGCCTTTGCTGCTGGTCGCGGCAGGACTGGCGGTCTCCGCCCTCCCCGGGGTCCCCGCCTACACCCTCGACCCCGGCGTGGTCCTGCCGCTGCTGCTGCCCCCGCTGCTGTACACCTCGACCCGGGACAGCTCCTACCTCGGCCTGCGCGCGCATCTGCGGGCCGTGGCACTGCTCTCGGTCGGATACGTGCTGTTCGCGACCTTCGTGGTCGGCTGGGCCGCGTATCTGCTCGTGCCGGGGCTGCCGTTGACGGCCGCGATGGTGCTGGGCGCGGTGGTGGCACCGCCGGACGCGGTCGCGGCGACGGCGGTGGCCCGCCGGCTCGGGCTGCCCTCGCGGGTCACCACGATCCTGCAGGGGGAGTCCCTGTTCAACGACGCCACCGCGATCACCGCCTACAAGGTGGCGGTGGCCGCCGCGGTCGGCGAGGGCGCGACCTGGGCCGGGGGCGTCATGGAGTTCCTGGTCGCGGCCGTCGGCGGTGTCGGCATCGGACTGGTGCTGATGGCGCCGCTGCACTGGCTGCGCACCCACCTGCGGGAACCGCTGCTGCAGAACACGCTCTCCCTGCTGATCCCGTTCGCCGCCTACGGCGTCGCCGAACAGGTGGACGCCTCCGGTGTCCTCGCCGTCGTCACGGTCGCCCTCTACCTCGGCCACCGCGCCTGGGAGGTCGACTTCGCCACCCGGCTCCAGGAGGAGGCGGTGTGGAAGATGGTCGCGTTCGTCCTGGAGTCCTCGGTGTTCGCCCTCATCGGACTGCAACTGCCCGTCGTCCTGGAGGGCCTTCTGCGGACGCACGCGGGCGCCGAGGCCGCCTGGTACGCGATCGCCGTCTTCCTGGTGGTCGTCGCCACCCGGTTCATGTGGGTGTACCCGGCGACGTTCCTGCCCCGCATGCTGTTCCGGCGCGTCCGCGAGCGGGAGGAGAACCCCACCTGGAAGGGTGCGATGGTCACCTCCTGGGCCGGGATGCGCGGCGTGGTGTCCCTGGCCATCGCCTTCTCGATCCCGGCCGTGCTGCACGACGGCGCCCCGTTCCCCAAGCGCGATCTGCTGCTCTTCCTGGCCTTCACCACGGTCATCGGAACGCTGGTGGTGCAGGGCCTGACGCTGCCGCCGCTGATCCGTCTGCTGAGGTTTCCCGGCCGCAGCCCGCAGGAGGAGACCCTGGCCGAGGCGAACGCCCAGGCCCAGGCCTCCCTGGCCGCCGAGCGACGTCTGGAGGATCTTCTGAGGGACGAGCGCAACGCCCTGCCCCAGCCGCTCGTCGACCGGCTCCGCGCGGCCCTGGAACGCCGCCGCAACTCCGTGTGGGAACGCCTCGGCCAGACCGATCCGGCCACCGGTGAGTCGGCGGACGACACCTACCGCCGGCTGTTCCGGGAGGTGATCGGCGCCGAGCGCGAGGTCTTCGTGCGTCTGCGGGACAAGCGGTACATCGACGACGAGATGCTGCGCACCCTGCTGCGCAGGCTGGACCTGGAGGAGGCGGTCGCCCACCGGGAGCCCCTGTGAGCGGGGGGCGGGAACGCGGCCGGGGGCGCGGGTCAGGACCGTTCCGGGAAGGGGCTGCCCGTGACGACCGCGGCGATCGTCGTCCCGCGCGCGAAGGCGCCCTCCTCGGCCAGGGCGACCAGGGCGTACAGCATTTTGGCGACATAGAGACGCTCGACGGGGACACCGTGCCGGGCGGTGAAGTCCTCGGCGAATGCGTCGAGTTCGGGTGTGACGCGGGCGTAGCCGCCGAAGTGGAAGCGCTCGTCGAGCCACCAGGTGCCGCGGCGGGAGCCGAAGGCCCGCTCCTGCAGGGCCTGGACGTCCGCCGCCAGGAAGCCCCCCTTGAGGACCGGCACGCCCAGGGCGCGCCGGCCGGGCGGAAGGCCCGCGGCCAGACCGGCCAGGGTGCCGCCGGTGCCGCAGGCCAGGGCGACCACGTCGGCGCGGTCGCCGAGCTCCTCGCCCAGGGCCCGGCAGCCGCGCACCGCGGGGACGTTGCTGCCGCCCTCGGGGACGACGTACGGATCCTCGACCCCGAGGTCGCGCAGGACGGCGGCGAGCGTCTCCGGCTCGGCCTTGCGGCGGTACGTCGACCGGTCGACGAAGTGCAGCCGCATCCCGTCGGCCGCGCACCGGGCCAGGGAGGGGTTGAGGGGGCGGTCGGCGAGCTCGTGCCCGCGGACCACGCCGACCGTGCGCAGACCGAGCAGACGGCCCGCGGCGGCGGTCGCGCGCAGATGGTTGGACCAGGCGCCGCCGAAGGTCACGACCGTCCGTCCGGCCGCGGCCCTCAGGTTCGGCGCGAGTTTGCGCCACTTGTTGCCGGTCAGCTCCGGATGGATCAGGTCGTCGCGCTTGAGGAGCAGCCGCAGACCGCGCCGGGCGAAGCGGTCGTCGTCGAGCTCCTGCAGGGGCGAGGGAAGCCGCGGGGAGAGCACGGCGGGATCGGGGGCGGCGGAGCTGGTCACGGGCCCATTCTCCAGGGCGGCGGATCCGCCCGCTGCCAGGAGGAGGCGCCGGGAGGAAGTTCCCATCCCTGCCCGGGGCGCCGGTGATCCATTCCCGCTCTTTCGGGTAATGGCACAGTCACGTTTCGTGGTGGAGGGTGGTGCTCGCACATCGATGCCGGCGCCGGACGTGCCAGGCAGGAACGGGAGGCAATTCTTCATGTCGGTAGGCGAAGAGATCCGCACGGAGCAGGACAGGCCTCAGCAGAGTCTCGGCACCGCGGCCGCGCGGAACCTGGCCACCACCACCAAGTCCGTTCCCCAGATGCAGGAGATCAGCTCACGCTGGCTGCTGCGCATGCTGCCCTGGGTCGACGTACAGGGCGGCACCTACCGGGTGAACCGGCGGCTCACCTACGCCGTCGGCGACGGCCGCATCACCTTTGTGAAGACCGGGGACCGCGTCGAGGTCATCCCCGCCGAACTCGGCGAGCTGCCGGCCCTGCGGGGGTACGAGGACGAGGACGTGCTCTCGGAGCTCGCCCAGCGCTGCCGGCAGCGGGAGGTCGGGGCCGGCCAGGTGATCGCCTCGTTCGGCAACCAGGCCGACGAGGTGTACCTGCTGGCGCACGGCAGGGTCCAGAAGGTCGGCACCGGTCCCTACGGCGACGACCAGGTCCTCGGCGTCCTCGCCGACGGCGCGTACTTCGGCGACCAGGTGCTCCTCGACCCGGACGCCATCTGGGAGTACACCATCCGTGCGGACACCCCGTGCACCGTCCTCGTCCTGTCCCGCCACGACTTCGAACAGGTCGCCGACCGTGCCGAGTCGTTGCGCACCCACCTCCGGACGCGGCGCTCGATTCCCGAACAGCGCTCCAACGCCTACGGGGAGAAGGCGGTCGACCTCGCCGCGGGACACAGCGGGGAGCCGGACATCCCGCACACCTTCGTCGACTACGAGCCCCGCCCCCGCGAGTACGAGCTGAGCGTCGTCCAGACCGTCCTGCGCATCCACACACGCGTGGCCGACCTCTACAACCACCCGATGAACCAGACGGAGCAGCAGCTGCGTCTGACCATCGAGGCGTTGAAGGAGCGCCAGGAGTACGAGCTGATCAACAACCGTGACTTCGGCCTGCTCCACAACTGCGAGTACGACCAGCGGATCCAGCCGCACGACGGCGTGCCGAGCCCCGACGACATGGACGAGCTGCTCAGCCGGCGCCGCGGCACCAAGCTCTTTCTCGCCCATCCGCGCGCGATCGCCGCCTTCGGCCGCGAGCTGAACAAGCGGGGACTGGTCCCGGAGACCATCGACGTGGGCGGCAACCGCATTCCCACCTGGCGCGGGGTGCCGATCTTCCCGTGCAACAAGATCCCGGTCACCGAGGCCAGGACCAGCTCCATCATCGCGATGCGCACCGGCGAGGACGACCAGGGGGTCGTCGGGCTGCGCGCCAGGGGCATCCCCGACGAGGTCGAGCCGAGCCTGTCCGTGCGGTTCATGGGCATCAACGAGCAGGCGATCATCAAGTACCTGGTGACGAGCTACTTCTCGGCAGCGGTGCTGGTGCCGGACGCCCTGGGCGTCCTGGAGAACGTCGAGGTCGGCCGTTGGCGCTGACGAAGCGCGCCGTCCTTCCGGTGTCCCGGCCCGCCGGGCCGGGTACACCTGGGAGTGCGCGCCACGCCGCGGCTGCGGAGGTCCCACCGTCCGCGGTCTCTTCCGAGAGGGATCGGATGTGGATCGGATGGCTGAGTTCATGACGGAGACGGCACACCGGGCGGCACAGGGGACGGCACGGCGTCCGGCGGCCGCGTCCCGGCCCACCACGGCGAAGCGGCCGGGGGATCCGGGGGACGCCACCGATCTGCCGCTCCCGCTCCGTGCCGCCGGCGGTTCCGCGGACGGCGCGGCGGAGGCGGCCGACGGACATGACGCGGCACTGATCCTCGAGCGCTCCCGGCAGTCGGTCGACCCCGAGTTACGGGCGGCGGTCGCCACCCTGCCCGCCCCGATGCGCCGGATCGCGCGCTACCACTTCGGCTGGGAGCACGCGGACGGCACACCGGCCGAGGGCAACGGGGGCAAGGCGATCCGGCCGGCGCTCGTCCTCGCGGCGGCCGCCGCGCTCGGCGGACCGGCGGCGAGGGAGGGGACGGCGCGGGCCGCCGCCGCGGTGGAACTGGTCCACAACTTCACGCTGCTGCACGACGACGTGATGGACCGGGACACCACCCGCCGGCACCGGCCCACCGCGTGGACGGTGTTCGGCGACACCGACGCGATCCTGGCCGGGGACGCCCTGCAGGCGCTGGCCCTGCGGCTGCTGGCCGAGGACCGGCATCCGGCGTCCCAGGCGGCCGCCGCCCGGCTCGCGGCCTGCGTGGTCGAACTGTGCGCGGGCCAGCACGCGGACACGGCCCTGGAACAGCGGGCCCCCGGTGAGGTCACGCTCGCCGAGGTCCTGGCCATGGCCGAGGCCAAGACGGGCGCACTGCTCGGCTGTTCCTGCGCCGTCGGCGCGCTGTACGGGGGAGCGGGGGAGGAGCAGGCCGAGGCGCTGGACGCGTTCGGACGGCAGGCGGGGCTCGCCTTCCAGCTGATCGACGACGTGATCGGCATATGGGGCGACCCGGTCCGCACGGGAAAGCCGGCCGGTGCCGACCTCGCGGCGCGCAAGAAGTCCCTGCCGGTGGTCGCCGCGCTGACCTCCGGCACCCCGGCCGCCGCCGAACTCGCCGAGCTGTACGCCCGGCCCCACCGGGAGGGGCGGGAAGGAGAGGAGGAACTGGAGCGCATCGCGCTGGCGGTGGAGCGGGCCGGCGGCCGGGACTGGGCCCAGGCCCAGGCGGCCGACCGGATGGCCCGGGCCGTGGACGACCTGGCCCGTGCCGTTCCCGACCCCGCGCACGCGGGCGGTCTGCTGGCCCTGGCCGAGTTCGTGACCAGGCGCACCAGCTGACCCCCGCCCCACCGGAAGACCCCGGAGTCACCGGGGCCGTACGGCTCCTGACCCCGTACGGCCCGGGGACCTCCGGTCCGGCGGGTCCCGCACTACCCCACGATGTGCGGGGCCCGCTCTTTTCCCCTAGGCTCAACTCCCGTATGTGCAGGGAAAGTTGAGATGGGCTGAGGGGGCGGAGGATGGGCGTGGGCGTCCGGTCGGCGGGACGGAACGACCGCGAACGGGTCGTGCGGCTGCTGGACGAAGCCTTCCAGGACGACCCCGTGAGCAGCTGGGTCTTCCCCGACAAGGAGTATCGCCGCACGACCCACCACCGGCTGATGGCCGCCTTCACCGACATCGTGCTCGCAGAGGGACGGATCGACATGACGGAGAACGGCACGGCGTGCGCGCTGTGGCTGTCGGTCCCGGCAGCCGCCCCCGGTACCCCGGGCGATGCCGACGACACCGACGATGCCGACGACGCCGTACTCCTGCGCGAGACAGTTGACCCGGCCAATGCGCGCGTGGAGCAGATCTCCCGGCTGATGGCCGAGTCCCACCCGTCGGACCGTGCTCACGCATACCTGTGGATGATCGGCGTCACCCCCGCCCGTCAGGGCGAGGGCCTGGGCAGCACCCTCATGCGGCACGCCCTCGACCAGTGCGACCACAAGGGCCTGCCCGCCTATCTGGAGGCCGGCAACCGGCGCAGCATCACGCTCTACGAACGCCTGGGCTTCACCTTCACCGGCCGCACCCTCGACCTCCCGGACGGTCCCCGGATGTGGCCGATGTGGCGAGAGCCCCGCGCGTTCTAGGGGGTGTCGTGCGGATCGGGCCGGCGGTCCGGTGGCGCTCCGGGGCCGCCTCGTCGCCGGCCGCCCGCACCGCCTCCCCTGCCCGTCCGGGCGCACGAAACCCTTTGCCCTCCCTCCTCGGGGTGGGCGAAGCACGACGATCGACGTGGCCGCAGTGCCCTACCGGAAGGGACCGCCGTGCGAAAGCTCACCTACTTCATCGCCTGCTCCATCGACGGTTTCATCGGGGATCCGAGCGGCGACGCGTCGATGTTCCTGCCCTTCGTCGACGAGGAGTACATCGCCTATGTGAAGGCGCAGCACCCGGAGACCCTCCCTACCCACGGCCGCCGTGCGCTCGGCATCGACGATCTGGAGAACAAGAGGTTCGACACGGTCGTCCAGGGCCGGGCCAGCTACGAGGTGGCCCTCAAGGAGGGCATCACCAGCCCCTACAGCCATCTGCGCCAATACGTCGCCTCGCGCACCCTGGGCGAGTCCCCCGACCCGGACGTGGAGATCATCTCCACGGACCTGCCGGGCAGGGTCCGGGAACTGAAGGCGGAGGACGGCGAGTTCGGCATCTACCTGTGCGGCGGCTCGAAGCTCGCGGGTGAACTGGCCGACGAGATCGACGAACTCGTCGTCAAGACCTACCCGGTCGTTCTGGGGTCGGGCATGCCGATGTTCGGCTCCGGCCTGCGTGTCACGGAGTTCGCTCTCGACGAGGTGCGGACCTTCGGCAACGGCGCACTGGTCCGCACCTACCGCAGAAAGCGCTGAGCTCTCCGGCCGGCCTTCACCGGCGACGGGCCGGATCGTCCGCAGGGGTGCGCCCGTGGATCACCGCCGGTTCCGGGGCCGCTCCACGAACCGCAGCAGGTTCCCGGCCGGGTCCCGGAACGCGCAGTCGCGGGCGCCGTACGGCTGGTCCATCGGCTCCTGGACGACATCGGCGCCGTGCTCCTGGACACGGGCGAAGAGAGCGTCGCAGTCGGTGGTGCTGAAGATGACCCCGCGGAGCATGCCCTTGGCCAGGAGCCGGGCCATGGCCTCCCTGTCGGCGGGGGAGGCGTCGGGGTTGGCCGCGGGCGGTTCCAGGACGATCTCCACGTCCGGCTGGAGCGGCGACCCCACGGTCACCCACCGCATCCCCTCGAACTCGACGTCGTTGCGGACTTCCAGCCCCAGGACGTCGCGGTAGAAGGTGAGCGCCTTGTCGTGGTCGTCGACAGCGATGAAGCACTGGTGGAGTGTGAGGTCCATCCCTTCACGCTACGGCGCCGGCGGCGGTCCTGTGCGCCTCGGGCGGGTGAAAGTCCGGGCCACGCACGCCGGAATCACCGCGCCCTCCTCGTGCGACCGGGCCCGGTAGGCGCTCGGCGTCTCCCCGACGAGCTTGGTGAACCGCGAGCTGAACGACCCCAGCGAGGTGCACCCCACCGCCAGGCACACCTCCGTCACGCTCATGTCCCCGCGCCGGAGCAGCGCCTTCGCCCGCTCGATGCGCCGGGTCATGAGATAGCCGTACGGCGTCTCCCCGAACGCGGCACGGAAACTGCGCTGGAAGTGCCCCGGCGACATCAGCGCGGTCTGCGCCAGCGCGGCCACGTCCAGCGGCTTCGCGTACTCACGGTCCATGCGGTCACGGGCACGGCGCAGCCGCACCAGGTCCTCGAGTGTCATCCCGTCAGCATGGCACGGGACAAGGACAACGCGGCCGGAGAGGAAGAGAGTCCCTTCGCGCAGTCCTCACCGATCCGCGGCGGGGAACCGATCACCGATCACAAGGGCCGGCTCTGTCCCCGGCGCGCCCCAAACGTCGGGGACCAGGTCCCGAAGCAGGGACATACCTGGTGGTCTGCGGCTTTCGGGTGACAAGCGGAGTAGTGTGGAAATACCGGAAGTTCTTCGTGCACCGGCTCCGTTGCGGGTGCCGTTTCCGGTGATCGACAATGCCGGGCCGCCCCACGAGCCCGGGGACAGGTCCGCGCCATGACCGTAACCATCGACCGTACGGCATCGAGCAGGCGCGCGCCGCCGGCGGTACGCCTGTGTCTGACGCCCGCGCCGGGTGGGCTGGACGGCATGTGGTGGCCTCGCTCCCGTGCCCTCACCCGTGAGCTGCCGCCCCTGACAGCCGCACTGGGCGACTTCTGGGGCCGCATCACACGTGTCATGGTGAACCCGGACCACTGGCCCGTCATCCCGCGTTGGGTGTCCTCCGCCGGGCGCACCGTACCGGTGGGCTGGTCCACCGAGGAGCAGGATCCGCACAGGCTGACCCTTTTCTTCGCCGGCGGCCGTCGGAACGTGCTGGTGATTCCGCCGGAAACCAGTGCGAGTGCCGCCGCACGGCTGATGGCGGGTGACGGTGCCGAGGCCCCGGGCCGGGAGGAAGCGGCAGACAGGGCCGATGCCCGAAGCAGGGAGGAAGCGTGGGAGACCGACGGCGGGGCAGGTCCGCCGTCGTCCCCGCCGAGGCCCATCGGCTCGACAGGGTGTGTGCCCGCCGGGCAACGGAGGTGAGAGGACCATGACTGTCATCGCCGTGGCCGCGCTGCTTGTCCTGATCGCTGTCGGAGTCGCTCTGATCCACCGGCTCAACGTTCAGCACGACGAACGGATCGCTGCCTTCCACTACAGCGATGCCCTACCGGGGGTCGGCCGTCGGACGCGGAGGCGCCGTCGGGCGGCGGGAGCCGCGACCGTTCCGGCACGCCCCACCGCGACAGCGATCGCGGATGACACCGGATTCGGTCCGACCGGTGACGGCAGAGGACGACGTGTCATGGCGATACTGCGCGAGCGGAAGGCGTACCGAGAGAAGATCATGCGGGCTCTGCACCAAGCCGCCGAGGGCAATCGCCTCCTGGGCGTCGACGGAGCGAAGCTCCGCAACGACCTCGGCATCCCTGAGCGGGATCTGGCCGCCGCCTGTGTGTATCTGGCGGACAAGGGCTGGGTCGTCATCGACCGGGGGAGGGACGACACGTCCGCGACGATCAGGCTGACGCCCCAGGGGATCCGGCGGATGGAGGCAGAAGAGGAAGAGTGTGACGGAGCCGCGTCCACAGATGCAGTGCGACCGCAGGGCGTGCGACCGGTACCGAAGGACAGGCGGACACCATGACCGGCCCCGGCAGCCCGGCACCCCCAGGTTGCTGCCGGCCGCTGTCCACCGGCCGGTGAGACCCGGGACGGCCCTGCTGAGGCCGCGGAGACGACACACGCGCGCGAGGGAATCCCGGATGGTGCCCGGTGGCCACGGTCCCGGGACATCGGCGCCGGGCTTTCCTCGCCGAGCACCGCATCGACCGAGCAACCCGGAGCTGTCGTCCGCGTCGGTCCGGACGGCAGTGCCCGGGACGAACTGCCGGCGCGGCTGGTGATGACCGGCGATCGGGTCGTGCACACCGATTCCTTCCCGGTCGGTGGCGGCAGCGTCCTCATCATCCGGGGCGGACGACGTCACCGGGTCCGACCGGATCCTCGCCGGCATCGACACCGGCAGCAGTACGCCGTATCCGCCGAACTGACACCCCCGTCGCGGACCGGGCCCTCGGAGGCCAGGACGCTGAACAGCCGCATACGGGTGAAGGTGAACCGCGAAAGACCGCGAGAGGGTGGACACGGGGATGACCGGCCTTCTCCTTACTCCGCGCGGTGCGGTTTGTGGCGGGCGACCCGGAGGCGGACCTCGGTGGACATGTCAGGACGGCCGGTGGAGCGGTGGGCGGTTCGGAGCGGGCCTTCGCAGAGGGTGTCGAGAACGGCGCCGGGGGCCGCCCGAGGGGTGAGGGTGAGCCTGACCTGGGTGCGGGGATGGGCAGGCCGGCCAGTGATGCGTACGACCGCACGCGCGACCCCCGGCAGGGCACCGGCTTCGGAGGCGATCGCGTCGCTGAGCGCCCGGTCGCGCAGCTCGACGCCTTCCTGCGGAGGAGTGCTGCCGACGGGCAGCGCTCCAGGACGGCGCCGGCGCAATTGGGCGAGCAGCCACCACAGGGCGAGCAGGGCGACGAGGGCGAGGATGGCTATGACGGCGGGCCACCACCACCAGCCCTGACTGCTCCAGCGGGCCCGGTCGGCGGAGCCGAGCAGAACGTCGTCCGCGGCGGTCAGGGGCCAGTCGGCGGGCGGGGCCAGACCGTGTCGCCGGTAGAGGCCGAGCCCGGCGAAGAGGATCAGCAGACCGCCGCCGAGCAGTACCAGTCCGGCGAGGGCCAGCAGACTGCGGTTGAGGACGGTTCGCGGCGTCATGGTGCGGGCTCCGGGACTGGGCATCTGGGGATTTCCGGTCAGTCGGTGCGTTGCCGCACGCGTACGGCGATACGGGGAGGGCGGGCGAGGGCGAGCCGGTCGCGCTCCTCGACGAGGACGGCGGTGAGGTCGTCCTTCACCTGTTGAGGGTCGCGGAAGCGGACGTCCGCGCGGGCTTTGACACGGTGGCGGCGTACCCGGACACGCGCCTTGCCGACCCCGGGTACCCGCGTGGCGGCGTCGCGCAGCAGATCGGCGGCGCCGTCGCGGTTCAGGGAGGCCCGCACCCCGGGGGCAGGGGAGCGCAGAGGCAGCCAGTGACGCAGGCCAGGGGTGAGGGCCAGGACGATCAGCCAGATGCCGATGGCGGCGGCCACAGCGGCCCCGACGAGCATCCATATGTCGCCCACGGGACGGGTGGCCAGTGCGTCGGCCAGGTGCCGTCGCCATGCTGCCGCAGGGCGTCCCGCCCGTACGGCGACGACATCGACCAGTGCCGCGACCGCGGCCACGAGGATCACCGAGGCGACCAGCATGGCCGGGACTCGGCGCGCGGACCACGGGCGGTGAGACCGGTGCCCGCTGCCGCGCTCGTCGGCCGTCGGGTCCAGTGGGGGTGCGTGGTGTCCGGGCGGACCCGGAGCTGTCGGCCCTTTCGGTTCCTTCGTCAGCGGCACTGCGGCACGGTGCGGGGAGGGTGCGGAGTCATCGGCGGAAGGATCCGGGGCGGGGGTCATTTCAGTCCTCCTTCCTGCGTGGTGGGCCTGGAGGTACGGGCCGGACGGCTGCTCACCGGACCCGCCCCTGGTGTGCGCCGGAGGCGGTCACCAGTCGGCGGACGGTGAGGGCGACCTCTCCCACCTGCAAGCCGGTCAGCTGAGCCACCCGTTCGGCGACGTCTTGCTGGATCCGCTCGCAGACACAGGGGATGTCGGTGGGGTAGGGCAGTTCCACGTTCAAGTGCAGACGCACCGATCCGGCACGGCTGGTGGCGGAGGCGCCAGGTGTCACCGGTCCGCCCCGGTCGGACGGTACGGGGGCACGCCGGGACTGGGCCGTGCGTGCGGCCTGGGCGGCGATACGGGCGACCACCCTGTCCGGGATGACGGTGGCGCCTCGCTCGGCCGGAGGCGGCAGACCGACGGCCCGCGCCGATGGGCGGGACTCTGCGCCGGGAGGCGGGGAACCGGGCCGGGTGCTCATCGCCGCCGCCGTCCGCGGAGGTCGAGGTCGCCCTGCAGGGCGAGGCCGGCGATCAGACCGGCCGTGCCCAGGACCAGGACCAACAGGAATGCCCAGAAGCCGCCGAAGTAGCCGGCGAAGCCCAGGGCCATGCCGGCCCCGAGGCCGGCGGTCGCTGTGTTCATCTTGCACTCACCCCGCTCCTGTGCTGGGTGCCGCCGGCCGGTCACCGCCGGTGTACGGGCGCGGCGGCGTGCCGCGGCGGGTCACCGCACGCGGCCCTCGTCCGGTTCGGACTCCCCCTCCTCGTCGGGGAGGTGGACGTCGTCGACGGCGATGTTCACCTCGACCACCTCCAGGCCGGTCATCCGCTCCACCGCGCCGATCACGTTGGTGCGCACCTCGCCGGCCACGTCGACGATGGAGACGCCGTAGTCGACGACGACGTCCAGGTCCACGGCGGCCTGGCGCTCGCCGACCTCCACCTTCACGCCGCGGGTGATGCCGCTGCCGGTGCCGGGGACCCGTTCCCGCATGGCGCCGAAGGCGCGGGCCATGCCGGCGCCGAGGTTGTGGATGCCGGGGACCTCGCGGGCGGCCATGCCCGCGATCTTGGCCACCACGCCGTCCGCGATGGTGGTCCTGCCCCGGGCCCGGGCCGGGACGGTGGGCCCGGTGCGCGTCTTGGGGGTCACTGGGCCGGTGTCGGGCCGGCTGCCCAGGCCGGCGCTGGTGGTGTTCTCCGTCATGGCGGTCGCCTCGATCGGTCGGTCGGGCACCGGGTGATGCCCGTCGGAGGCCTTGGTCGCCTCCGGGGACTGGCTTCTGGCGCGGGTGGGGTGCGCACGCACGGGTGGGTGCCCATCACCCGCGAGACTGCGAGTACCCCCTTTGCACGGACCATGAACAGAACGCAAGCAGTGAAACAGGGGCGACAGGGGCGAAGGCGGAGGAGCCGGTTTCCCGCCGGCGGCAAGGGAACTGCCGGACGACCGGGACCTGACGCCCTGTCGGACCTCACGGCGTGCGTCCGCATCGGACCGACACCCGACCCTCGTGCGGCATCAGGAGATCGCTGGGCCGGACCTCACGTTCGTTTCTGCGGTTCCGGCTCGGAGGGTCGGTGAGGCAGGGCGATCCCGAGCAAGAGGGCGCGAGGGCTTTCCTTTCGTGTGGGTTGACGGTGCGGAGGGCGACGAGCTGCTGTTCGAGGGAGCGGTCAGGTCGGCATGGGCCGGTCCCTCGTCGTCGAGCAGAGCCTCGGGGCCGACGCGCGCTCCCGGGCGATGCTTCCGGGGTGATCCTGGCGCAGAGCACCGGCAAGAGCACCGACAACCGTGACAGATCCGCTTGGCCGGCACGGAAGTTCGGCCGTGCCTGCTGTCATGCCCGGCCCGGCAGGGTGACGCCTGCCTGCTTCCAACCGTTCAGCGGCATCCGGGATCCGCCGCCGAGGCAGTGGTGGAGGTGCTGCTGGTGGTTTCCGCCGTACGCCGCGGGGCTGCGCCCCTTGGTGGCCGGGGGGAAGAAGAAAGAAGACCGCACCCAGTCCGTCGTGTGGACGCCGTGTTCGGCGGCCTGCGGACCGGGTGCGGACAAGGAGACGCTGCAACCAAGGAAATTGCAGGTCAGAGGGCGTGATTCAAGGTCAGGCCTTCTTGGTCTCCCAGAAGATCTTGTCGATCTGGGCGATGTAGTCCAGCGCCTTCTGGCCCGTGGCCGGGTCGGTGGAGGCCTTGGCGGCGGAAAGGGCCTTCAGGGTGTCGTTGACCAGCTGGTGCAGCTCCGGGTACTTCTCGAAGTGCGGCGGCTTGAAGTAGTCGCTCCAGAGCACGGAGACGTGGTGCTTCGCAAGCTCGGCGCGCTGCTCCTTGATGACAGCGGCACGCGCCTGGAAGTGGGGGTCGTCGTTGCCGGCCATTTTCTCCTGGATGGCCTTCACCGACTCCGCCTCGATGCGGGCCTGGGCCGGGTCGTACACACCGCAGGGAAGGTCGCAGTGCGCGCTGACCTTGACCTTGGGAGCAAACAGGCGGGAAAGCATGAAGCAATCCTCCCTCGTGATCGTCTTCTCAGGTGGGACATTACTCCTTGCGAGGCGTGTATTGGCGACTGCCCCCCGGGGCTTAGGACAAAAGTCCGGGGTGAGACTGGGATGGGTGGAGGAACGGACCGGGGAGGTGCCGGGAATGCCGGAGCCGTGGCAGGGGAGTGAGCGCAGAGGAGCCGTACTGCCCTTCGGCCTGGCCGAGGTGACCGGGCCCTCCATGGTGCCCACGCTGTACCACGGGGACCGGCTCGTGGTGCAGTACGGCGCACGGATCCGGCCGGGTGACGTGGTGATCCTGCGGCATCCGTTCCAGCAGGACCTGCTGGTCGTCAAGCGCGCGGCGCAGCTGCGCGAGGGCGGCTGGTGGGTGCTCGGGGACAACCCTCACGCGGGGGGCGACAGCACCGACTACGGGGTCGTGCCCGAGGACCTGATCCTGGGCAAGGTGTGGTTCCGCTACCGGCCGCGCAAGCCCGCTCAGCGCTCGCCGCTCGCGCTGGTGCTCTGGGCGCTGTCGGCGGCCAGGCCCGTCTTCACCGACCGGTCGGCCGCCAGGCGCTTGCGGGCGCGGTAGGCCGCCACATTGGCGCGGGTCGCGCAGCGGTCGGAGCAGTAGCGGCGCGAGCGGTTGGTCGAGGTGTCCAGGTAGGCGTTGCGGCACGGCGGGGCCTCGCACAGACCGAGGCGGTCGACGCCGTACTCCGTCAGGTGGAACGCCAGGCCCATGGCCGCGATGGCCGCGTAGCCGGCCGTGGCGTTGGACGGGTGGTCCGCCAGGTGCAGGTGCCACAGCGGGCGGCCGTCCTCGTCACGGTGGTCGTGCCCGGAGATCTGCGGACTCACCGGGAATTCCAGCAGCAGCGAGTTCAGCAGGGCCACCGCGAGCGTCTCGTCGCCCGTGTCGGCCGCCTCGAAGACCGCGCGCAGCCGGGCCCGCACCGAGCGGAGACGGGTGACGTCGGCGTCGGTGGCGCGGCGGGCGGCCGAGGCATGGGCGCCGAACAGGTCCCGGACGGCCTCGACCGAGGTCAGGCTGTCCTTGCCCCGGGCCGGGTCCTCGCTGTTGACGAGGCGGACGGCGTAGTCCGAGTAATAGGCCAATTCCACTTGTAGTCCTTACGGAGGCGCTCTATGGTCGGGGGTGATCGGGTAACAACCGGTCCTGCCTTCAGGGTATTACGCGGCATGCGCGAGGGAGGGACGAGCGATGACGGAGACGGACACGGGGGCCGCCACCGCCGCCGGTGACGACTGGCAGGCCTGGCAGGAGAGCTGGGATCGCCAGCAGGAGTGGTACATGCCCGACCGGGAGGACCGCTTCCGCATCATGCTCGACATGGTGGAGGCCTTCGTCGGACCCGATCCGCGTGTCCTCGACCTCGCCTGCGGCACCGGCAGCATCACCGCCCGCCTCCTGGACAGGTTCCCCGAGGCCACCAGCACCGGTGTCGACCTCGACCCCGCCCTGCTCACCATCGCGCGGGGAACCTTCGCCGGCGACGAGCGGGTGACCCTCGTCGAGGCCGACCTCAAGGACCCCGACTGGCCCGCCCGGCTTCCGTACGACACCTACGACGCGGTCCTCACCGCCACGGCCCTCCACTGGCTGCGCAGGGAAACCCTGGAGGTCCTCTACGGCCAGGTCGCACGGCTCGTCCGCTACGGCGGCGTCTTCATGAACGCCGACCACATGGTCGACGACGGCACACCGAGGATCAACGCCGTCGAGGCCGCCTACAGCCGCGCCCGCAGGGACCGGGCCCTGCGCCAGGGTGCCCTCGACTGGGCGGAGTGGTGGAACCTGGCCGCCAAGGATCCGGTCCTCGCCGAGCCGACGGCCCGCCGCTTCGAGATCTACGGCGCTCACGCCGACGGCGAGATGCTCTCCCCCGCCTGGCACGCGCGCACCCTGCGCGAGCGGGGCTTCGCCGAGGTCCGCCCGGTGTGGTGCTCGCCGTCGGACACGCTGCTGCTGGCGCTGAAGTGAGACGGCCGGGGCGGACAGACGGCCGAAGGGGCGGTACGGCAGGACCGTACCGCCCCTTTCACACGCCTGCGGTCACAGCACCTTCGACAGGAACGACTTCGTGCGCTCGTGCTGCGGGTTCGTCAGGACCTCGCGCGGGTTGCCGGACTCGACCACCACGCCGCCGTCCATGAAGACGAGGCTGTCGCCGACCTCGCGGGCGAAGCCCATCTCATGGGTGACGACCACCATCGTCATGCCGGACTCGGCGAGGTCGCGCATGACGTCGAGGACGTCACCGACCAGCTCCGGGTCGAGCGCCGAGGTCGGCTCGTCGAACAGCATCAGCTTCGGGTCCATGGCCAGGGCCCGGGCGATCGCCACGCGCTGCTGCTGGCCGCCGGAGAGCTGCGAGGGGTAGTGCCCCGCGCGGTCGGCCAGGCCGACGCGCTCCAGCAGCTGCATCGCCCGTTCCTTGGCCTCGGCCTTGTTCATGCCCTTGACCTGGACCGGCGCCTCCATGACGTTCTCCACGGCCGTCATGTGAGGGAACAGGTTGAAGCGCTGGAAGACCATGCCGATGTTCCGGCGCTTCATGGCGACCTCACGGTCGCGCAGCTCGTACAGCTTGTCGCCCTGCTGCCGGTAGCCGACCAGCTCGCCGTCGACGTACAGCCGGCCGGCGTTGATCTTCTCCAGGTGGTTGATGCAGCGCAGGAAGGTCGACTTGCCGGAGCCGGAGGGGCCGATGAGGCAGAACACCTCGCCCGGCTTGACCTCCAGGTCGATGCCCTTGAGCACCTCGACCTGGCCGAAGGACTTGTGCACGCCCTCGGCCTTGACCATGGGGACCGAGGTGTCGCGCGCGGCGGTGTCCTGCTGGGGGAGCTTGTCGGTCATGCCGTGACCTTCCTGCTGGAGAAGGACATCAGGTGTCCCTTGACCCTCTGCCACGGCGTCGGCGGCAGGTTGCGGGTGGAGCCGCGGGCGTAGTACCGCTCGATGTAGTACTGCCCGACGCTCAGCACCGAGGTCAGGATCAGGTACCAGGCGGCGGCCAGGAAGTACATCTCCACCGGGGCGCCGGAGATCTGGCCGATGTCCTGGGCGTAGCGGAACAGCTCCGAGAACTGCACCGCGGACACCAGCGAGGTCGTCTTCAGCATGTTGATGACCTCGTTGCCCGTGGGGGGCACGATCACGCGCATCGCCTGCGGGATGATGATCCGGCGCAGCGTCTTGCCGTGGCTCATGCCCAGCGCGTGCGCCGCCTCGGTCTGGCCCTCGTCGACCGAGAGCAGACCGGCCCGGCAGATCTCCGCCATGTACGCCGCTTCGTTCAGACCGAGGCCGAGCAGCGCCGTCAGCAGCGGCGTCATGAAGTTCGACCAGTAGTCCTTGTAGAAGGGCATCAGGTTGATGTACTCGAAGACCAGGCCCAGGTTGAACCAGACGAACAGCTGGACCAGGACCGGGGTCCCCCGGAAGAACCAGATGTAGAACCAGGCGATGGCCGAGGTCACCGGGTTCTTCGACAGGCGCATCACCGCCAGGATGATGCCGCCGACGATGCCGATCAGCATCGACAGGACCGTCAGCAGGAGGGTCTTGCCGACACCGGTCATGATCCGGTCGTCGAAGAAGTAGTCCGGCACCGCCTGCCAGTTGATCTTGCCCTGGCTGAAGGCGTAGAGGATCGCGGCGAGGATCGCCAGGGCGATGAGGGCGGAGACGTACCGCCCGTAGTGCCGGACCGGGATGGCCTTGATGGCCTGGGGCCCGGCCGGGGGAGCGCCCTGGGGATCCGCCGTCTTGTCGATGTCAACAGTCACGGGTGTTGCCTCTCAGCGGCCGCTTCCGGCGCGGTCACTTCCCGCCGTTGATGACGGCTTCCTTCACGGCACCGTCCTGGGCGCCCCACTTCTCCAGGATCTTCTGGTACTCGCCGTTCTGGATGATCGCGTTCATGGCGGCCTGCAGCGCGTCGCGCAGCTGGGTGTTCTTCTTGCTCACCGCGATGCCGTACGGGGCCGAGTCGACCTGCTCGCCGACGATCTCGAAGTCCTTGCCGCCGCCGGAGGTCTTGACCGCGTACGCGGCGACCGGGAAGTCCGAGGAGGCCGCGTCGACACCGCCCGAGCGCAGACGGGTCTGGGCCTGCTGGTCGTCGTCGAAGCGCTGGAGAGCGATCGTCTTGCCCTTGGGACACTTCTTCGCCTCGGCCTTCGCGAGGTCCTCCGAGACGGTCCCGCGCTGCACGGCGAGCTTCTTGCCGCACAGGTCGGACCAGCCGGTGATGCCCTTGGTGTCACCCTTGCGGGTGTAGATCGAGACGCCGGCGACCATGTAGTCGACGAAGTCGACGCCCTCGCCGACCTTCTTGCCCGTCTCGGGGTCGCGGCCCTCCTGACGGCTCTTGTTGTCCGTCATCGCCGACATCGCGATGTCGTAGCGGTTGGAGCGCAGACCGGTGAGCAGGGCGTCGAAGGTGCCGTTCTCGAACTGGAAGGTCACACCGAGCTGCTTGCCCATCGCGGCCGCGAGGTCCGGGTCTATCCCGACGACCTTGCCCGACTCGTCCTTGAACTCGACCGGCGGGTAGGCGATGTCCGAGCCGACCCGGATGACGCCCTTGGCACGGATGTCGGCGGGAAGCTTGTCGGCCAGCGGGGCGGAGGCGGCGGAGCTGCTGCCGGAGGAGTCGTTGCTCTCCTTCGTCTGGTCACCGCAGCCGGTGAGCAGCAGGGCGCCTGCGACCGCGATCGCAGACACCGCGGCAAACCGGGGGCGCGCGGCGGTCGTACGACGGGTGGAGCTTGCGGTCATGGTGGTTCCTCCGGCTGATGGATGGGGCTGCCGATGAGTGGACGAGGGGCCACACCTTTGGGTGTCGCGGCCTCGTGTGATTGACGGCATCTTGCCATTCGGATTGCGCCATCCAGGGGTCTCGTCATGTCAAAATCGGGTAACGGGCAACCCCCGAACACACGGAGTAAGGTCGTCATAGCCGAATCATCTGCGGCGACAGCTTCTGCCGACCGGAAGACCTTCGGTCCATCCCGGGGTGTGGCCTGCCGAAACAGAGCAATGAGGCGTATTTGAGTCCAACGCCGGGATTTGGCGGGCAATCGGCCCTTTTCAAGGCAGATGTCAGGTCGGCGTCATGTGACCTTTGCGTTATGGACTCGTCGCCGACACCGTCCGTCCGGTAAGAAGGTTCCTTACACCCCTCATCCGGGGCTCAGGGTGCGTGTGCGGCGCATCCGTCGCGCACTGGCCTGAACGCATCACTCATCGGCCGTGCGCGGTCCCGCCCACCCCTCACCAGGGAGTGGCAACCCTCAAACCATGAATACTTAAGGGGTAAAAACAAGTGGCAGCGGAGATCGTCAATCCTCGCAGCGACAGCACGGGGCAGGAGAGCGGAGCAGAGCCGCTCGATTCCTTCGACCCGGCCTTCGCGCTGCACCGCGGCGGCAAGATGGCCGTCCAGGCCACCGTGCCCGTCCGCGACAAGGACGACCTGTCCCTGGCATACACGCCCGGCGTCGCGCGTGTGTGCTCCGCGATCGCAGAACAGCCGGAGCTGGTCCACGACTACACCTGGAAGTCGTCCGTCGTCGCCGTGGTGACCGACGGTACGGCCGTGCTGGGTCTGGGCGACATCGGCCCCGAGGCCTCCCTCCCGGTGATGGAGGGCAAGGCGATCCTGTTCAAGCAGTTCGGCGGTGTGGACGCCGTCCCGATCGCGCTCGACACCACCGACGTCGACGAGATCGTCGAGACCGTGGTGCGTCTCGCGCCGTCCTTCGGCGGGGTGAACCTGGAGGACATCTCGGCGCCCCGGTGCTTCGAGATCGAACGCAGACTGCAGGAGCGCCTGGACATCCCGGTCTTCCACGACGACCAGCACGGCACGGCGGTCGTGACGCTGGCGGCGCTGCGCAACGCGGCGCGGCTGAGCGGGCGGGGGATCGAGGAGCTGCGGGCCGTCATCTCCGGCGCGGGCGCGGCCGGTGTCGCCATCGCCAGGATGCTGGTCGAGGCCGGTATCGGCGATGTCGCCCTCGCGGACCGCAAGGGTGTCGTGTCGGCCGACCGGGACGATCTCACGCCGGTCAAGCGGGAGCTGGCCGGGTTCACCAACAAGGCGGGCATCAGCGGGTCCCTGGAGGAGGCGCTGAACGGCGCCGACGTCTTCATCGGCGTCTCCGGCGGCACGGTGTCCGAGGAGGCCGTGGCGTCGATGGCCAAGGGCGCCTTCGTGTTCGCCATGGCCAACCCGACCCCCGAGGTGCACCCCGAGATCGCGCACAAGTACGCGGCGGTCGTGGCGACCGGGCGGTCGGACTTCCCCAACCAGATCAACAACGTCCTGGCGTTCCCGGGCATCTTCGCGGGTGCGCTGCAGGTGCGGGCGTCCCGCATCACCGAGGGCATGAAGATCGCGGCGGCCGAGGCGCTGGCCGGGGTCGTCGGGGACGACCTCGCCGCGGACTATGTGATCCCCTCGCCGTTCGACGAGCGGGTCGCGCCGGCCGTGACCGCGGCGGTGGCCGCGGCGGCCCGCGCGGAGGGTGTCGCCCGCCGCTGACGTGACCCGACGAGCCCCGCCCGGACGGACACCGACGGGCGGGGCCGTTGTGTGCGGCACGGCTTTCCCCTCCCGCTCTCCGGCACGGCTCCTTCTTCCGGGCAAGAGGGCGTGTGTCACAGAGGCGCGTGGTTCCGCGGGCGCCCGCGCGCCCCTATCGTCAAGGTCATGTTCGCTGTCTACGCCGCCCGAATCGACCGCGACCAGCCGTTGAACGGCCTGGAGACGGGGGAGCGCCCGGCCCCCGAGGCCCGCCCCGGCTGGAGCATCGTCAACGTCAGGGCTGCCTCCCTGAACCATCACGACCTCTGGTCGCTGAGGGGGGTGGGCCTGTCCGAGGACAAGCTGCCCATGATCCTCGGCTGCGACGCCGCCGGCGTCGACGAGGACGGCAACGAGGTCGTCCTGCACTCCGTGATCGGGCAGAGCGGGCACGGGGTCGGGCCGAAGGAGCCCCGGTCCATCCTCACCGAGCGCTACCAGGGCACCTTCGCCGAGCAGGTCGCCGTGCCGACCTGGAACGTCCTGCCCAAGCCCAAGGAGCTCTCCTTCGAGGAGGCGGCCTGCCTGCCCACGGCCTGGCTGACGGCGTACCGGATGCTCTTCACCAATGCGGGGGTGCGTCCCGGGGACTCCGTCCTGGTGCAGGGAGCCGGCGGGGGTGTCGCCACGGCCGCGATCCTGCTCGGCAAGGCGGCCGGGCTGCGGATGTTCGTCACCAGCCGGGACGAGGCCAAGCGCAAGCGGGCGCTGGAGCTCGGCGCGGTGGAGGCGCTGGAGCCGGGGGCCCGGCTGCCGCAGCGGGTGGACGCCGTGCTCGAGACCGTCGGCGCGGCCACCTGGTCGCACTCGGTGAAGTCGCTGCGGCCCGGCGGCACGCTCGTCATCTCGGGGGCGACGAGCGGCGACCGGCCCCCGCACGCCGAACTGACCCGCATCTTCTTCCTGGAGCTGAAGGTCGTCGGCTCGACCATGGGCACCAAGGACGAGCTGGAGGACCTGCTCGCCTTCTGCGCGGCCACGGGGGTGCGGCCCGTGATCGACGAGGTGCTGCCGATGGAGCGTGCCCGGGAGGGCTTCGAGCGGATGGCGTCGGGAGAGCTGTTCGGGAAGATCGTGCTCACCAACGACTGAGAGAACAACCGGGAGAACGGCAAAGAGAAGACGTACCTCCAGCGGCCGGTCCGGATGCGGGCCGGCCGCCGGCGTGTCAACCGGGGCTGACATGAGGGTGGCGTCAACTTGGGTTGACAGGGTGAGTGAGGCAACCGATCTGGCCGAACGGGCCGGTGACCGTGATCCGGGGGGCGGACTGCGGGCCGTCGCCGCCCTGCGGAAGCTGCTGGAGCAGCTGGAGGCCGTCCAGGTGCGCAGTGCGCGCAATCAGGGCTGGTCCTGGCAGGAGATCGCCCATGAGCTCGGGGTGAGCCGGCAGGCCGTGCACAAGAAGTACGGGAGGCGTTGATGTTCGAGCGTTTCACCCAGGACGCCCGGGCGGTGGTCAAGGGGGCGGTCGAGCAGGCGGCGGCGATGGGGGCGACTTCGGTGGCTCCCGGGCATCTGCTGCTCGGGCTGCTGGAGAGGGAGGGGAGCCGGGCGTCCTTCGCGCTGGCCGTCCTCGGCGGAGGGGAGTGGAAGGACGCCGTGCGGGCGGAGCCGGCGGAGGTGCGCAGACGGGGCGGGCTGACGCAGGCCGGGACGGAAGCCCCGGCCGGTCCGGGGATCGACGTGGCGGAGATCGTGGCCCGGGTGGAGGACACGCACGGGGTCGGTGCGCCGTCCGGGAGCGGACGGGGCCGGAGGACGGGGCCGGAGGACGGGGCGCATCCCGTTCGAGAAGGGGGAGAAGGAGGTGCTGCAGGGGCCCTGCGCATCGCCCTCGCCCGTCGGGAACGGCGCATCGGGGACGAGCACATCCTGCTCGCCCTCGTCAGCCGGCCCGGTGTCCCCGCCGAGGTGTTCGCCGGTCACGGCGTGACCCATGAGTCCGTGAGCCGGGTGCTTCACGGGGGCGGCGAGACCAAGGCGGGGTGACGCACGGGGTCAGCCGGTCTTCTTCCGGTGGAGGAGAGCGGTGATGTGGGCCGCGGCCGTGGAGAGGTGGCGGCGTGCGTCCCGGAGCTGGTCGGCGGTGACGCCGTGGTCCCGGGCCGCATCGCGGATGTCGTCGCGGAAGCGGTCGAGGAGACGGTCCAGATCGCGGGCCGGGTCACCGGTGAAGTCCTCGTGGGCCCAGGCCGGTTCGTAGTCGGCGGGGAAGTCCTTCGGGGTGTCGGAGTACTCCGTGTGCGACGCCGTGCGGCCGAAGGCGTGGCCCTTGCCGAAGTCGCTGAACTCCTTGACCAGTTCGGCCAGGCCCTCGCGCAGACCGGTGGGCCAGTCGCCCCGGGAGAAGTGGCTCTGCACATGCTCCTGCACCTGCCGGGTGATGCGCTGCAGCTCCTCCTGCGCCTGGGCCCAGGCCTGCTCCTGGGCCTCCTTGGCCTGGCGCCGGGCCCGCTGGGCCTCCTCGCGTGCTCTGCGGCTCTCGTCCTTGGCGCGCCGGGTCTGCTCCTTCCACGCCTGCTTGATCCGGCGCATCTCCTCCTTGGCGGCCTGCCAGGCCTCCTTGTCCTCGAAGCCGCCGTACTCCCCGGTGCCCTGCCGGGCCCGGGACGCCGCCGCGCGCATCTCGCGCCGCAGGTCGCCCGCCGCGCCGCGCACATCGGCCCGGATCTCCGCGGCGAGCTCGGCGACCGACTCGCGGATCTCCAGTTCCAGATCGGCCAACTCGTCCCTGCGGTCGGCCAGTTCGGCCCGGCCGGCGTCCGTGATGGAGTACACCTTGCGGCCGCCCTCGGTGGTGTGGGTGACCAGGCCCTCGGCCTCCAGCTTGGCCAGCCGCGGATACACGGTGCCCGCCGAGGGCGCGTACAGCCCGTGGAAGCGCTCCTCGAGGAGCCGGATCACCTCGTAGCCGTGGCGCGGGGCCTCGTCGAGCAGCTTGAGCAGGTAGAGGCGCAGGCGGCCGTGGGCGAAGACGGGAGGCATGTCAGAGCACCTTCTTGTCGGTCGTGCCGTCGGTCGGAGTATCGCTGGAATCCTCTTCCGGCCGGGCGTCCCGTGGCCCCGTCTCCCACGGTTCGTCCTCGGCCGGCGGGCGCCGCAGCAGGGCGATCGAGCCGGAGACGGTCGTCGCCTTCAGGCTGCCGTTGCCCGCGCCGAGCCGGCCGGTGATCCGCTTGGCGCCCCACTGGCCGGTGACCTTCAGATCCTCGAAGGCGTTGGACACCGCCCCGCTGGCGGTGTTCGCCTCCACACGCGCGTCCGCCGGGTGGGGCAGCCGTATGGCGATCTCGCCGGAGACACTGGTCAGGCTGATGTCGGTGGGACTGCCCGCCGGATCGAGGTCGACGATCATCGAACCGCTCACCGAGTCGGCCCGCACCGAGGAACCGGCGCCGTCGACCACCGTCAGATCCCCGGACACCGAGTTGAACCGCAGGGGGCCCGAGAGGGCCTGCGCCTCCACGCTGCCCGACACGGTGTCCGCGCGCACCGGGCCGGTCAGCCGCACCAGGGTCGTGTCCCCGGAGACGCCCTTCACATCCGCGTGCCCGGAGATTCCCGAGACCATCGCGGCGGCCCCGACCACTCCGAGCTCCACCCGTGTGCTCGACGGGACGGCCACGGAGACCACGGCACTGCGCTGCCAGCCCTTGCGGTCCAGCCACTTGAGAAAGCCCTTCCAGGGCAGGTCCTCGTACGCCACGGTGAGCGTGCCGCCCTGCTGGGTGATCACCAGGGGCGGTCCCTCGATCTCGGAGATCTCCAGGCGGGCGGAACTCTCGTCCGTGCCCATCACGTTCACCGTGCCGTTGACGATGCGGACGTTCAGCTCGGTCACCGGCTCGTCGAAGGTGAGCTTCCTGGGCTCGCCGACGGACCACTCGGACATGGTGGAGACCTCCCCGTCATGGGACGCGCAACACGTCATATCGCGTCGCCTGCTGAACACGATATATCGTGCTCTGGGGAAGTCAAGACACTCATTCCGGTGAGACGGGACCGGCGATGTGACACCTGTGCCGCGGCACCTGTGATGCGACGTCTGCGGTGCGGCACCTGTGATGCGGCGTGTGCGATGCGCCCCTCGAGGCGCGGCGTCTGCGGTACGGCGTCCGGAGTACGGTCCCCCGCGCCGGCGACGGTCCTTTGTGCCCACTGCGACAGCCCTCGTGACCGGGGCAGCCCCTGCGACCAGGACATACGAGTGTCCGGGGTGCGACGACACGCCCCCGGAAAGCAACAGGGCGCCCCCGAGGGACGCCCCATGCGGCCGCCGGCGACGTGCACGGGCCCGTGCCCGTCGTCCGGCCGTCGTTCAGCTGTCTTCCGTTGTGCGGCCGTCCGCCCGGCCGTCCACCGCGGCCGTCCGCCCGGCGGTCTGCCCGGCGGTCTGCCCGGTCGTCAGTCGTCGTCCTCGTCGTCCAGCCGGGCCAGCCAGGTCGCCAGCCGCTCCACCGGCACCTCGAAGTCCGGGTTCAGGTCGACGAAGGTCCGCAACTGCTCGGCGAGCCACTCGAAAGTGACCTCCTCCTGGCCCCGCCGCTTCTCCAGCTCTTCGATGCCACGGTCCGTGAAGTACATGGGGTCAAGGATAGGTGCGCCGAAGCGGCCGGGCCGCACCCCGCCCGAGGGGGTGCGGCCCGGCCGTGCACGACCTGCGAGAGGTGCTTTACGCCTCGAACACCTCGCGCACCAGCTGTTCCTGCTCCGCCTGGTGCCGCTTCGCGGACCCCACGGCGGGAGAGGAGCTGTGCGGGCGGGAGATGCGGCGCAGCCGCTCGCCGGGCGGGATGTCCGCGCCGACCGCCAGGTCCAGGTGGTCGATGAGGTTCAGGGCGATGAACGGCCATGCGCCCTGGTTCGCCGGCTCCTCCTGGGCCCACAGGTACTTCTCGGCGTTCGGGTACTTCTTGATCTCCTCCTGGAGCTCGGCACCCGGCAGCGGGTACAGCCGCTCGAGGCGGATGATCGCCGTGTCCTTCACGCCCCGCTTCTGCCGCTCGGCGTCGAGGTCGTAGTAGACCTTGCCGGCGCAGAAGACGACCTTGCGCACCGCCTTCGGGTCGACCGAGGTGTCGCCGATGACCGGGCGGAACTGACCCGTGGTGAACTCCTCCGTCTTCGAGGACGCCGCCTTCAGGCGCAGCATCGACTTCGGGGTGAAGACGACCAGCGGCTTGTGGTGCGGGTTGTGCACCTGCCACCGCAGGAGGTGGAAGTAGTTCGACGGCAGGGTCGGCATCGCGACCGTCATGTTGTTCTGCGCGCACAGCTGCAGGAACCGCTCCGGGCGTCCGGAGGAGTGGTCCGGGCCCTGGCCCTCGTAGCCGTGCGGCAGGAGCAGGACGACGCCGGAGGTCTGGCCCCACTTCTGCTCGGCGGAGGAGACGAACTCGTCCACGACCGTCTGGGCGCCGTTGGCGAAGTCGCCGAACTGGGCCTCCCACATGACGAGCGCGTTCGGACGGGCCAGCGAGTAGCCGTACTCGAAGCCCATCGCCGCGTACTCGGACAGCATCGAGTCGTAGACGTTGTACCGCGCCTGGTCCTCGGACAGGTGCTGCAGCGGGGTGTAGTCCTCGCCGGTCTTGCGGTCGATGAGCACCGCGTGCCGCTGGCCGAAGGTGCCGCGGCGGGAGTCCTGGCCGGCCAGCCGGACCGGGATGCCCTCCAGCAGCAGCGAACCGATGGCCAGGGTCTCGCCCATGCCCCAGTCGATCGCGTCTTCCTCGATCATGGCGGCCCGGCGCTGCAGCTGGGGCAGCAGCCGCGGGTGAACGGTGAAGCCCTCGGGGATGTTGACCTGGGACTCGGCGATGCGCTTGATGACCTCGGTGGAGACGGCCGTCGGGACCGGGACCGGGAAGCCGTCCTGCGGGTCCTGGGGGACCACGGGGACCGGCTCGGAGGCGGCGGTGGCCTCGCGGACCTCGGTGAAGACCTTCTCCAGCTGGCCCTGGTAGTCCTGCAGGGCCTGCTCGGCCTCCTCCATGGTGATGTCGCCCCGGCCGATCAGCGACTCGGTGTAGAGCTTGCGCACCGAGCGCTTCTTGTCGATCAGGTCGTACATCAGCGGCTGGGTGAAGGCCGGGTTGTCCGACTCGTTGTGACCGCGGCGGCGGTAGCAGATGAGGTCGATCACCACGTCCTTGTTGAACGCCTGGCGGAACTCGAAGGCGAGCCGCGCCACGCGGACGACGGCCTCGGGGTCGTCGCCGTTGACGTGGAAGATCGGGGCCTCGATCATGCGGGCCACGTCCGTCGCGTACATGGAGGAACGCGAGGACTCCGGGGCGGCGGTGAAGCCGACCTGGTTGTTGATGACGATGTGGAGTGTGCCGCCGGTGCGGTAGCCGCGCAGCTGCGACATGTTCAGGGTCTCGGCCACCACGCCCTGGCCCGCGAAGGCCGCGTCGCCGTGGATCGCCACCGGCAGGACCGTGAAGTCCGTGCCGCCCTTGTTGATGATGTCCTGCTTGGCGCGGGCGACGCCCTCCAGGACCGGGTCCACCGCCTCCAGGTGCGAGGGGTTGGCCACCAGCGAGACCTTGATCTGGTCGCCGTCGAGGCCGGTGAAGGTGCCCTCGGCGCCCAGGTGGTACTTCACGTCGCCGGAGCCGTGCATCGACTTCGGGTCGAGGTTGCCCTCGAACTCGCGGAAGATCTGCGCGTACGACTTGCCGACGACATTGGCCAGGACGTTGAGGCGGCCGCGGTGGGCCATGCCGATGACGACCTCGTCCAGGCGGGACTCGGCCGCCGAGTCGAGGACCGCGTCGAGCAGCGGGATGAGGGACTCGCCGCCCTCCAGGGAGAACCGCTTCTGGCCGACGTACTTCGTCTGCAGGAAGGTCTCGAAGGCCTCCGCCGCGTTCAGCCGGCGCAGGATGCGCAGCTGCTCGTCGCGCTCCAGCTTGGCGTGCGGGCGCTCCACCCGGTCCTGGATCCACTTGCGCTGCTTGGGGTCCTGGATGTGCATGAACTCGATGCCGACCGTGCGGCAGTACGAGTCGCGCAGCACACCGAGGATGTCGCGCAGCTTCATCATCGTCTTGCCGGCGAAGCCGCCGACGGCGAAGTCGCGCTCCAGGTCCCACAGGGTGAGCCCGTGCTCGGTGATGTCGAGGTCCGGGTGCTTGCGCTGCTTGTACTCCAGCGGGTCGGTGTCGGCCATGACGTGGCCGCGGACCCGGTAGGCGTGGATCAGCTCGAAGACGCGGGCCGCCTTGGTGACGTCGTCGTCGTGCGAGGCGTCGATGTCCCTGAGCCAGCGGACCGGCTCGTAGGGGATGCGCAGCGCCTCGAAGATGTCGTCGTAGAATCCGTGCTCGCCCAGCAGCAGGTTGGCCACGGCGCGCAGGAACTCGCCGGAGGCGGCACCCTGGATCACCCGGTGGTCGTAGGTCGACGTGAGCGTCATGACCTTGGAGATGCCGAGCTTGTTCAGGGTGTCCTGGGAGGTGCCCTGGAACTCCGCCGGGTAGTCCATGGAGCCGACGCCCATGATCAGCGACTGGCCGGGCATCAGACGCGGCACCGAGTGGACCGTGCCGAGGCCGCCGGGGTTGGTCAGGGAGACGGTGACGCCGGTGAAGTCGTCCATCGTCAGCCTGCCCTCGCGGGCGCGGCGGACGACGTCCTCGTAGGCCTGCCAGAACTCGAAGAAGTTCAGCGTCTCGGCCTTCTTGATGGCGGCCACGACCAGCTGGCGGTCGCCGTTGGGCTTGACCAGGTCGATGGCCAGGCCGAGGTTGATGTGCTCCGGCTTGACCAGGGTGGGCTTGCCGTCCTTCTCGGCGTACGACCAGTTCATCGACGGCATCTGCTTGATGGCCTGGACCATCGCATAGCCGATGATGTGGGTGAAGGAGACCTTCCCGCCGCGGCCCCGCTTGAGGTGGTTGTTGATGACGATGCGGTTGTCGAACAGCAGCTTCACCGGGACGGCGCGCACGGACGTGGCCGTGGGCATCTCCAGCGAGGCGTTCATGTTCTTGGCGACCGCGGCGGAGGGGCCGCGCAGCGTCACGTACTCAGGGCCTTCGGGCGCCTTGGCGGCGGGCTCGGCGTCGGCCTTGGCGGCCGGCTTCGCGGGCGCCTGGGGCTGAGCGGCCGGCTTCGCGGCCGGAGCCGGGGCCTGGGCCGGAGCGGCAGCCGCGGGCTTCGGCGCGGCCGGGGGCTTCGGCGCGGCCGCGGGCTGCGCGGGCGCGGCCGGAGCGGCAGGGGGCTGCTGCGCGGTGGTGGTCCCCGCGGTTCCCGCGCCCGCGGCATCCGCCGAGGCAGGGGTGGCAGCGCCCCCCTTCTTGTAGTCGGCGAAGAAGTCCCACCAGGCGCGGTCTACGGAATTCGGGTCCTGGAGGTACTGCTGATAGATCTCGTCGACGAGCCACTCGTTGGCACCGAACGCGGCCGCGGGGTTCTTCCCGCTTTGGTCGGTATCGGTCGAGACGCTCGTGTTACTGGGGGACTGTGGCGACACAGCGGTAACCGCCCTCTTCCGCTTCACAAGATGATGGGACAGCGGGAATCAAGGCTACGCCTCTTGGCCCCGCAAGGTGAGGCCGGGCTGCTCCTTCGTCGTGTAAGTCACATCTAAAGCAGGGTTTCAGGGCTGGAATTGGCGGGAAACAAGCCTGGTTTTGCTGCACATGGGAAGGGTGGGCCCGGGTCCGGTTCCTGGGAGTGACGGACCCCTGCCCTGGTCACACGTGTCCGCCTGCGGGGACATGTGTGCACCTTGATGGTTCAAGATCCCACTTTACGTCAATTTGACGGAGAAGAAAGCCCCGGAAGGGTGACGCGGATCCGGCAGCCCCGCTCGGATTCGGCCACACCGATGCGACCGCCGTGCAGATCCACCGCCCAACGGGCGATCGCCAGACCGAGTCCGGTGCCGCCGTCGCTGCCCGGGCCGTGCGGCCGGCTCACCGCACCCCGGTTGAACCGCTCGAAGACGCGGTGCCACTCCGACCGCGGGATGCCCGGTCCCTCGTCCAGGACCTCGATCTCCAGGGACTCCGGCTGCGGTCCGCGCCGCGCCTTCACCGTCACCCGTCCGTGGGGCGGACTGTGCTTGACCGCGTTGTCGATCAGATTGGCGACGACCTGGTGGATGCGTTCGGGGTCGGCGTGCGCGGTCAGCTCCGGAGGGTGGACGTCCAGGTGCAGATGCACATCCGTACGGGTGTGGCTGCCGGAGTCGGAGGCGATGCCCGCGCGGGCGGAGGCGACCATGTTGGCCTCCTTCAGAACGCCCGAGAGATAGGGCCACACCTCGAAGCGGCGCTTCTTGAGCGGGACCACGCCGTTGTCCAGGCGGGACAGGTCCAGCAGCGTCTCCACCAGCCGGCCCAGCCGCTCGGTCTGCTTCAGCGCCGTGCGCATGGTCTCGGGGTCGGCCTCGGTGACCCCGTCGACGATGTTCTCCAGCACCGCGCGCAGGCCCGCGATGGGCGTGCGCAGCTCGTGCGAGACGTTCGCCACCAGCTCCTTGCGCTGGCGGTCCTGGGCCTCCAGGTCGTCGGCCATGCGGTTGATCGTCTGGGCCAGGTCGCCCAGCTCGTCCCTGCGGTTCTCCCGCACCCGGCGCGTGTAGTCGCCGTGCGAGATGGAGCGGGCCACCGCGTTCATCTCGTCCAGCGGTGCGGTGAGCGAGTGCGCCACGAACTGTGTGATGAGGAGCGTGGCGATCATCGAGAAGACCGTGATGAAGCGCAGCTCCGTCTCCGTGCGCACCGCGATCATCAGCAGACCCGTGGTGATCAGCACCGAGATGACGACCAGTGCGCCCAGCTTGGTCTTGATCGAGAACGGGCGTACGCCACCCCAGGGCTCCCCGGGTTCCCTCCGTGTGGCCTGCCCGTCGCTCATGGGGTCGGTGTCTCCAGCGCGTAGCCCACGCCGTGCACCGTGCGGATCCGCTCGGCGCCGATCTTCCGGCGCAGCGCCTTGATGTGGCTGTCCACGGTCCGGGTGCCGGAGGCGTCCGCCCAGTCCCACACCTCCGCCAGCAGCTGCTCGCGGGAGAGCACCGCACGCGGGGTGTTCGCCAGGCACACCAGGAGGTCGAACTCCGTCGGCGTCAGGTGGACGTCCTCGCCGCGCACCCGCACCCGGCGCTGGGCGTGGTCGATCTCGAGCTCGCCCAGACGCAGGGTGCCGTTGCGCGGTGTCGCCGCGGCGAGCGCGGCCCGCTCCACGCGGCGCAGCAGCACGTGCACGCGTGCGGCCAGCTCGCGCATCGAGAACGGCTTGGTCATGTAGTCGTCGGCGCCGACCCCGAGGCCGACCAGCATGTCGGTCTCGTCGTCCCGCGCGGTGAGCATCAGCACCGGCACCGGGCGGTGGGCCTGCACCCGGCGGCAGACCTCCAGGCCGTCGAAGCCGGGCAGCATGATGTCCAGGATCAGCAGATCGGGCTGCCAGGCCTCGGCGACCTCGACGGCCGCCGGACCGTCGAGCGCGGTCTGTACGAGAAATCCCTCGGCACGCAGGCGGGTGGCGATGGCCTCCTGGATGGTCTGGTCGTCCTCGACCACCAGCACCCGGCGCTGGGCTCCCGGAGTGGCTGTTGTGCCGTTGTGCGCGGTGTGTGTCTTTTCCATCGCCCGCCCCTGAGTGTGCTTTTCGGAATCCGTGCGGTGATTCGGTGACTGCGCGTAGTTGCGATTGACGCTTGAATGATCGGCGTCAGGGCAGCAGCGTACGGGGAGTCACCGCGGCTTTGCTATCCAGGCCATACCCCGAGGTGCACGACGTCGGGAACTCCCCGGGCAAGGGGGACTTCTTCGGTGCGCACATGCCGGAATCCGACATTCCGCATGGTTTCCTCGAAGTCCGGGGACGGCTTCGCAGACCATACGGCGAGGACTCCACGCGGCGTCAAAATCCTTGCGCAGCTTGCCAGTCCGGCCGGCCGGTACAGCTCCTTGTTGTCCTCGGTGACCGTCCAGTCGGGACCGTTGTCGATGTCGAGGCACAGCGCGTCGAACGACGTGGAGATTTCGTGGACGTAGGCGGCCAGATCGGCTTCGACGATCTCGGTGCGCGGGTCGGCGAGTGCCCGGGCGGTCAATTCGGAGAGGGGGCCGTCACGGTGCCAGTCGATGATTGCGGGTTCGCGTTCGACAACGGTGATCCGCCCCCAGCGGGGATTCGCGGCGGCGTGTACGAGTGAGAAGCCGACGCCCAGGCCGCCGATCAGCACGCTGGGCTCGTGCCGGGGGCCCAGGGCGGCGAGCGCCGCGTCGACGAGAAGGCGTTCGGAGCGGCCGTCGGAGGTGTCCATCAGGAAGCACCCGTTGGCGATGATCTGCAGCAGTGCGCCATGCCGTCGCAGCACGACCTCGCCGTAGGGGCCCTCGCGGCGGTCCAGGACCACAGGGGTGTCGTACCAGGCGGTCATGAGGTCATCCTGCCCCACAAGGGCGCCGCAACCACGTGAAGCGCGTACGGCACGCACGCGTGCGTGCCGTACGCCCGCCGGAAGCGGTCCGAGACCCCTTTGTGCGGTCGCGCACGCGCGCGCGTGCGCGACCGTGCGGGCCGCCCGGCGGAAGCGCCCGCCGCTCGCGGAACGCCCGGCGGCCCCGGACGTCCCGGGCCTCTCGGGCGCCCGGTGCGAGGAGGCGTGGCTGTACGCAGCCGTGCCTCGGCAGGGTTCCCGTGATCGCTCACAGCGAACGTGAGGTGGGGAACAATCGGCGGCCCTCCATGCATTGAGTCGACAGAACTCAACTTGACTGCCGAAGGGGAGATCATGGCTGCTGAGCCCGGCGCGTTCACACCACTCACCCTGCCCGTGCTGCCGCTCGACGACGAGGTCGTGCTGCCCGGGATGGTGGTCCCGCTGGAACTGAGCGACTCCGAGGTGCGGGCGGCGGTGGAGGCCGCGCAGGCCGCCGCGAAGGACGAACCGGGGAAGCCCAAGGTGCTCCTGGTGCCGCGCATCGAGGGGACCTACGCCAAGATCGGCGTGCTGGGCACGGTCGAGCAGGTCGGCCGGCTGGCCGGCGGCGACCCGGGCGCGCTCATCCGCGGTCGCGCCCGGGTGAGGATCGGCGCCGGGACCACCGGGCCGGGGGCCGCGCTGTGGGTCGAGGGCACACGGATCGACGAGAGCGTGCCCGACCCGCTGCCCGGCCAGGTGATGGAGCTGGTCAAGGAGTACAAGGCCCTCGCCACCGCCTGGCTGCGCAAGCGCGGCGCCTGGCAGGTCGTCGACCGTGTCCAGGCCATCGACGACGTCGCGGCGCTCGCCGACAACTCCGGCTACTCGCCCTTCCTGACCACCGACCAGAAGGTCACGCTGCTGGAGACCACCGACCCGGTCGCCCGTCTCAGGATCGCCACCCAGCAGCTGCGCGACCACCTCGCCGAACAGGACGTCGCCGAGGCCATCGCCAAGGACGTCCAGGAGGGCGTCGACAAGCAGCAGCGCGAGTTCCTGCTGCGCCGCCAGCTGGAGGCCGTCCGCAAGGAGCTGCGCGAGCTGAGCGGCGACAAGGGGGGCCAGGAGTCCGACGACTACCGCGCCCGCGTCGAGGCCGCCGACCTGCCCGAGAAGGTCCGCGAGGCCGCGCTCAAGGAGGTCGACAAGCTGGAGCGCGCCTCCGACGCCTCGCCCGAGGGCTCCTGGATCCGCACCTGGCTCGACACGGTCCTCGACATGCCGTGGAACAAGCGGACCGAGGACGCCTACGACATCCGGGGCGCCAAGGAGGTGCTCGACGCCGAGCACTCCGGCCTGGAGGACGTGAAGGAACGCATCATCGAGTACCTGGCCGTGCGCAAGCGCCGTCGCGACCGCGGCCTGGACGTGCTCGACGGCGGGCCCGGCCGGCCCGAGCAGTCCGATCGACCGTCCGACCGGTCCGAGCAGTCCGATCAGCAGCCCGGCCGGTCCGAGCAGTCCGATCAGCCGTCCGACCGGTCCGAGCAGACCGGTCAGCAGCCCGGCCGGCCGTCCGACCGGTCCGAGGAGGAGGCGGAGCGGAACGCTCCGGCCGCGCGGAGGAGCGCGCGGCGGGGCGGCGGTGCCGTCCTCGCGCTCGTGGGGCCTCCCGGTGTCGGCAAGACGAGCCTCGGCGAGTCCGTCGCCCACGCCATGGGCCGCTCCTTCGTCCGCGTCGCCCTCGGCGGCGTCCGCGACGAGGCCGAGATCCGCGGCCACCGCCGGACGTACGTCGGTGCGCTGCCCGGCCGGATCGTGCGCGCGATCAAGGAGGCCGGGTCCATGAACCCGGTGGTCCTGCTGGACGAGATCGACAAGGTGGGCTCCGACTTCCGCGGCGACCCCGCCGCGGCCCTGCTCGAGGTCCTCGACCCGGCCCAGAACCACACCTTCCGGGACCACTACCTGGAGGTCGAGCTGGACCTGTCGGACGTCGTCTTCCTCGCCACCGCCAACGTCCTGGAGGCGATCCCGGGGCCCCTCGCCGACCGCATGGAGATCGTGCGCCTGGACGGCTACACCGAGGACGAGAAGATCGTCATCGCCCGCGACCACCTGATCCCGCGCCAGCTGGAGCGGGCGGGTCTGCGTGCGGACGAGGTCACGATCGAGGAGAGCGCGGTGCGCAAGCTGGCCGGCGAGTACACGCGCGAGGCCGGTGTGCGCGACCTGGAGCGGTCCATCGCCCGGCTGCTGCGCAAGGTCGCGGCCCAGCACGAACTGGGCGAGCGGGAGCTGCCGTTCACCGTCCGGGAGGAGGACCTGCGCGGTCTGCTCGGACGTCCGCGCCATGTGCCCGAGTCGGCCCAGGACCCGGCCGAGCGCCGTACCTCCGTCCCGGGTGTGGCGACCGGCCTCGCGGTCACCGGAGCCGGCGGCGACGTCCTCTTCGTCGAGGCGTCCCTCGCCGACCCCGAGACGGGTGCGGCCGGTCTGACCCTGACCGGTCATCTGGGCGATGTGATGAAGGAGTCCGCGCAGATCGCCCTGAGCTTCCTGCGCAGCCACGGCGCCGAACTGGAGCTGCCCGTGGGCGACCTGAAGGACCGGGGCGTGCACATCCACTTCCCGGCCGGCGCGGTCCCCAAGGACGGCCCGAGCGCGGGCATCACGATGACCACGGCCCTCGCGTCCCTGCTCTCCGGCCGTCTGGTCCGCCCGGACGTGGCGATGACCGGCGAGGTCTCGCTGACCGGCCGTGTCCTGCCCATCGGCGGCGTGAAGCAGAAGCTGCTCGCCGCCCACCGCGCCGGGGTGACCACCGTCATCATCCCCAAGCGCAACGAGGCAGACCTGGACGACGTCCCGGCCGAGGTGCTGGACAAGCTCGACGTCCGCACCGTCACCGACGTCCGCCAGGTCCTCGAACTGGCCCTCGAGCCCGCGACCAAGGGCGCGGAGCCGGAGGTTCCGGTCGCGGTGTGACGGACGCGGCCGGAGGAGGGAAGGCCCGGGTGCCGTGAGGGAGACCCGGGCCTTCGTCCTGCGTGGGCACGAGCCGCCGTCCTGCCGTGTGCGGACGGACGCCGTCCGGCCGGGGACCGCCCGCGCCCGGCCGGAGCCGCGCGCACGGCAGCTGTCCGGAACGCGCACGGCATCTGTCCGAAACGGTGCCTGTACGGACGGCACCTGCCCGGTGCGAGGCCGGATTCCGCCGTCGGGCCGCGCCTGCGAAATACTGACGGAACTGCGGCGATGGCCCAGACTGGCGGAAACCTCGAGCAACGGGAAACTTCAGGCAGGGACCGACGTGCACGAAGACGCAAACCGCGACGGACGTGGAGCCGCATCCGGCGCGTCACCCAGGAGTGCGGACCCCCGTGGGACCGGTCCGAGCGGCACGGATCCCCGCGGGGCAGGCCCGAGCGGTGCGGACCCGAGCGGCGCGGACCGGGAATTCCTCTCCCTGGAGCGGGAGCTGACGGTGCTGCTGCGGCGTGCCCGGGCCAATCAGAGCGAGATGGCCCGTGAGGTCCATCCCGACCTGGAGTCCGCCGCGTACGGACTGCTGGTCCGGCTGGAGGAGTGCGGCGGCCAGCGCGCCACGGACCTCGCCGCGTACATCGGCGTCGGCAAGGCCACCATGTCCCGCCAGCTGCGCGCCCTGGAGGAACTCGGCCTCGTCACCCGCGCACCGGACCCCGCGGACGGACGGGCCTGGCTGGTGACCCTCACCGACGAGGGCCGCCGCCGGGTCGGCCGGGTGCGCGAGGCCCGCCGTGCCCGCTACGTCAGCCAGCTCGCCCACTGGGACCGCCGCGAGGTGGCCGAACTCGCCCGGCTGCTGCACCAGCTGAACCGCGTCATGGAGAAGTAGCCGGCCCCGCCCGGCCGGCCGCACGGCCCGGCCGCACGGTGCGGTCCCGCGGCCCGGCCTCACGGCTCGACGAACACCACCGTCGCGTCGTCGTGCGTCTTGCTGCGCCGCAGACGGATCCGTTCCTCCCGGTCGGCCGTCTCCAGGGCCCGCACCCGCTCCACCAGGGCCCGCGCCCCCTCCTTCCGCACGAGGGCGGCGCACTGCGCCCAGTCGCCCGCACGGAAGGTCTCCACCCAGCGCGCCGCCCCGTCCGTCAGGGCGACCAGTGCGCGGACCTCGTGACGCGGCACGCTGCCCGTCACGGTCCGCTCTGCCACCGAGGGGTCCGCCGCCGCGGTGAAGAAGCCGCCCTCCTTGTTGCGGACGACGGCGTCGACGAGCGCGTCGGTGGCGAGCGAGGCCCGGGGGAGACGGGCCAGCCGGTCGTCCAGGACGGGGGTGACCGCACCGTCGGCGGACTCCAGCAGAAGCACCGAGTCGGCCAGCACCAGGTAGTCGACCGTCTCCGCCGACCAGCGGGCCAGAACGACGGTTGCCTGGGGCGTGCGCGGGTGAGAAAGGTCACAGGTTTGGGCGTGCGATTCGGCGGTACGGGCAATGGCCCGCGAAAGGATCTCCGGCAGCGTCAGATCCGGGCAGGAAACGGTCAGTTCGGTCAGCGCGCCACCGAGCCGGGCGGTGAACCACGGAACCGAATGAGAACACCCCGTGCCGGTCCTCGGCGGTGTCACTCCGTCCAGGACGACGAGGCAACCACCCTGTCCAGACATGGGCAGTCCGACGCTCGCGAAGTCCTCGTTGGGGCAGTCGTGACGACCCGGCTCCGAAACAACCTCAGTGCGCATCCGGCCAGTCTGCACGAGCCCTTCACCGTCTCTGCGAAAGGGGGAGGCGGGCCGGGAAGGGACACGGGAACACGGCCCGGTCATCCGATTTGCGCGAAAATGAGGGGCTTTTGGGAAGGTGTAGCGGCAAATATTGCCAAAGCCTGCCGCAGACGTCCAACCGGCTCGCCGCACACGCCCTTCGCCGCCGAAGGAAGAACTTGCCCGCCAACTCTCCTCCGGGGTTCACTCCTTCGGGTGGCCGGTCGGACGATGCGGGACCGACGCCCACCGGCACTGGGAGGGTCGGGAACCGGCACGGGTCCCCCGCTCGAGACTCGAGCGGAGCCGGAGCGCGGGGGGAGGGTGTACGCACCTGTCCGCGCCGGCCGACGCGGGCACCACCCGGGCCCATGGGTACACGAGTACAGGAATGCGAGCACCGGTGCAGAAGACGCGGCTTCGGCGCACAGGCAAGCAGACGGCCTCGGCAGCAGAACCGGAGCAGACGCCCGGCACGCCCGGCACGCCGGGAAAGGCCGGAGCGTCCGGCGCACCCGGAAAGCCCAACACCCCCGGCGCGTCCGCCGTTCCCGTCGGCAGGGGCCGTCCCACGCACGTACGCAACCGTCTGATCGCGGCCGTCGCCGTGGTGGCCGCCGCCGTGGCGGGCGCCGGCGCCCCCTCGGTGATCGCCGCCTCCGGGCAGCTGCACGACTCCCAGAACCTGGTGACGCTCGCCGAGCGGACCCAGAGCGCGCTCACCCTCGCCCACTCGCTCGCCGACGAGCGCGACGAGGTCACCTCCTACCTCGCCGCCGGCCGTCCCAAGACCAAGGCGCCCTCGCAGCAGCGCAGCGCCCGGGTGGACCGCCAGGTCGACGAGCTGCGCTCCGACCCCGGCACACCCGCCTGGCTGCGCAAGGACCTCGACGGCATCGCCGCCGTGCGCCGTTCCGCGCTGACCGGGCAGAACAGCGCCCTGCAGGTCCACCAGGCGTACTCCGCCGCCATCGCCGACCTGCACAGGCTGGCCGAGCAGCTGGCCGAGCGGATGCCGGCCCGCGCCGGTTCCGGGGCGTACGCGCTCGCCGAGCTCGACACGGCCGTCCAGCAGGCCGCCGCCGCCCGCGGACTGCTGCTCGCCGCCCTGAACGTCCCCAGCTCCAGCCAGACCGTCATCGACCCGGTCACCGGCCTGCCCACGCAGGTCAGCAGCTCCTCCGAGTCCGACACCAAGCAGCGCGACGCCCTCAGCGCCGCCGCCCAGCAGGCCCAGCTGCGCTCCGACGCGGCCCTCGCCGCGTTCCGCGACATCGCGCCCCAGTCCGCCCTGACCTCGTACGACTCCACCGTGACCGGGCCCGAGGTCGACTCCGCCGAGAAGTACCTCACCTCCCTCACCGACCAGCCGACGCTCTCCGACAGCGACCTGAGCATCAGCGTCAAGAAGGCCGACGCCGCGCTCAGCGCCCGCGTCGACCTGATGCGCGGCGTGGAGTCCTCCCTCTACGACCGCCGCACCAAGGAGCTGGAGAAGCTCCGCGACGACGACGTCACCGCACTGGAGATCCGCATCGCCCTGCTCGGCGGGCTGCTGCTGGTCACCATCGGCATCACCACCGCGCTCGCCCGCACGCTGACCCGCCCGCTGGCGGTGCTGCGCCGGGGCTCGGCCCGCCTGGCCGGCGCGGCCGACCCGGCCGCCGAGGAACCGGTCAAGTTCACCGGCCGCAACGACGAGTTCGCTCAGGTCGTCCGCTCCGTCAACGCCCTGCACGCGAAGGCCGTCGCCCTCGCCGAGCGGGTCGCCACCCTGGAGGCCGACCGCAAGCACCTGGTCGGCCAGCGCCAGAAGATGGCCGACGCCCGCGAGGAACTCCAGGCCGAGCTGAACCGGTCCACCAAGCGGCTGGAGCAGCTGCGCGCCGGCATCGGCGGCACCTTCGTCAACCTGGCGCTGCGCACGCTCGGCCTGGTCGAGCGGCAGCTCACCGTCATCGAGGGCCTGGAGAACAGCGAGCAGGACCCGGACCGTCTGTCCACGCTGTTCAAGCTCGACCACTTCGCCACGGTCATGCGCCGGCACAGCGAGAACCTCCTGGTGCTGGCCGGCACCGAGCACGTCCAGCACACCGCCGGACCGGTCCCGCTGGTCGACGTCGTCCGGGCCGCGGTCAGCGAGATCGAGCGCTACGAACGCGTCCGCATCGCCGCGCTGCCGCCGCGCACCCATGTGGCCGGCTTCGCCGCGGACGACCTGTCCCACCTGCTGGCCGAACTCATGGAGAACGCCACGTCGTTCTCCCCGCCCGAGCAGCCCGTCGAGGTCTCCGGCTGGCTCCTGGAGAGCGGCGAGGTCATGCTCTCCGTCCAGGACGAGGGCATCGGCATCTCCGCCGACCGGCTGAAGCGCCTCAACGCCCGTCTCGCCGACTTCGATCCGGAGTCCCCCTACGACCAGGAGAGCGAGGACGGCCTGGGCCTTGGCCTCTACGTCGTCGCCCGCCTCGCCCACCGCCACGGTGTGCGCGTCCAGCTGCGCGAGCAGAAGCAGGGCGGTACCGCGGCGGTCGTGGTCGTCCCCAAGACCCTTCTGGCGTCCGCCCCCGCCTCCTCCGCCAAGCCCTCCGACACCTCCACCGTGTCCCTGCCGGGCGCCGACGCCGAGGCCAACTCCAACGTCCTCCCCACCCGCACCCAGCCGGGGAAGCCGGCCGCGCAGGAGCAGTCCGCGACGAAGGAGCCGGCCGAGAAGGAGTCCGCGCAGAAGCCGGCCGCGCAGGAGGCCGAGGAGCCCCCGGCGAAGCCGGCCGCGCAGGAGTCCGAGGAGCCCTCGGAGAAGAAGCCGGCCGCGGAGGAGCCGGCCGAGACGACGATGGAGCTTCTGCTTCCGTCCCCGGCGCAGGAGCAGTCCCCGGACCAGCCGGCCTCCGGGAAGCCGGCCGCGCAGCAGCCGGACTCGAAGGAATCGGCCCCCACGTCCGCACCCGCCGACGGCGAGCAGCCCTCGCAGGGGCCGTCCGCACCCGGCCACGAGACCCGCACGGACGGCGCGGGGGAGAACGCCCCGGCCGACAACGAAGGCGAAGCCGAGACCACGACCGGCAACGACGCCGAGGTCGAGGCCGAGCACCAGCGCACCCCCGATGCGGCACAGGAACCCGTCACTGCCAAGGGCCTGCCCAAGCGCACACCCAGGATCACTGCCCCCACCACCCCGCCCCGTCAGCGCAGTGCCTCCGTCAACGCCGAGGAACTGCGCCGCCGCCTCGGCGGCTTCCAGCGGGGAGCGAAGGCGGGTTACCGCGACGTGGAGGCGGAAATCGCAGACCGGAAAAAGGGGGGCACAGTCGAGGAGGCAAGCAGTTGACCGCGCCCAGCACCTTCGGACTGAGCAGTGAGGCCCGCAACCTGCACTGGCTGCTGAACAATCTCGTGGAGGAGGTCCCCGGCATCCGGTCCGTCGCCGTGGTCTCCTCCGACGGCCTGCTGCTCCTGTCCTCCGACCCGGACCAGAACGACGAGGCCCGCCAGGCCCGCGAAACACCGCGCACCGGCCCCCGCGGCTCCTCCGCCGACCTCGCCACCATCGTCTCCGGCATCGGCAGCCTCACCGTGGGCGCCGCCAAGCTGATGGAGTTCGGTGCCGTCAAGCACACCATGGTCGCGATGGAGGAGGGCAGCCTGTTCGTCATGTCGATCAGCGACGGCTCGCTGCTCGGCGTCCACGGCTCCCCGGACTGCGACATGAGCGTCGTCGCGTACCACCTGGCGCTCTTCGTGGGCCGCGCCGGACACGTCCTGACGCCGGAACTCCGCGACGAACTGCGCAGATCCCTGGAGACCGAGGCCGGCGAGACCCGTCAAGGGGCGGCTCAGTGAGCGACACCCAGAAGAAGCTTCCCGTCCGCGGCGCCGACCGCAAACCCGCCCGGGTCCGTCCCTACACGCTCACCGGCGGTCGCACCCGCTTCGGTCATGTCCTCCTCGTGGAGACGTTCGTGGCCGCGCTGGAGGCGCCCGAGAAGCGCAAGGAACTCGAGAAAGGTTCCCTCGCCACCCGGGTCACCCCGGAGATGCAGGCCATCGTCGAACTGTGCCGCCGTATGCGTACGGTGGCCGAGATCGCCGCGCTGCTGAAGATGCCGCTCGGCGTGGTCCGCGTGCTCCTGAGCGACCTCGCGGACCAGGGAAGGATTCGTGTGTACGGAACCGGGACCGGCCACGGCACGGGCCGTCCGGACCGCGCTCTGCTGGAAAGGGTGCTGAGTGGACTCCGCCGTCTCTGACTCCGCCGTCACCGACGCCCCCGGCGTCGCCCCGCTCGTCGACGAGCCCGACGAGGAGTTGAAGTCCTGGCAGACGGATCGCACCCGTGCCCCGATCGCCACCAAGATCGTGGTGGCCGGCGGCTTCGGCGTGGGCAAGACCACGCTGGTCGGCGCCGTCTCGGAGATCACGCCGCTGCAGACCGAGGCGTTGATGACCGAGGCGAGCGAGGGGACCGACGACCTCACCGCCACACCGGGCAAGGTGACCACCACGGTCGCCATGGACTACGGCCGCATCACGCTCGACGACGACCTGGTGCTCTACCTGTTCGGCACGCCGGGCCAGCAGCGGTTCTGGTTCATGTGGGACGACCTGGTGCGCGGTGCCATCGGCGCCGTGGTCATGGCCGACACCCGTCGGCTGAAGGACTGCTTCCCCGCACTGGACTACTTCGAGAGCTGCGGACTGCCGTACGTCGTCGCGGTCAACCACTTCGACGGCAGCGAGCTGTACGAGCCGGAGGACGTGCGGGAGGCATTGACGATTCCCGCGCACATACCTGTCATGATCATGGATGCCCGGCGGCGGAGTTCGGTCATCGAGACCCTGCTGGCCCTCGTGGCTCACGCCCTTGAGGAGACCCCCGAGTAGGACCCGCAGGCCCCGTCCCGCGAGCAGCCAGCCAGCGAGTAGCCCCGAGTCGTAGGAGGCAGCACCCGTATGCGGAGAATACTCATCGTGGGGGCCGGCCAGTCCGGTCTCCAGCTCGCCCTCGGTCTTCAGTCGCACGGGTACGACGTCACCCTGATGTCGAACCGGACCGCGGACGAGATCCGCTCGGGTCGGGTCATGTCGACGCAGTGCATGTTCCACACCGCCCTGCAGCACGAGCGTGACCTGGGCCTGAACTTCTGGGAGCCCCAGACCCCGAACATCGAGGGCCTGGGGATCTCGGTCGCCGCGCCCGGCTCCCACGACCCGGGCCCCACCCAGCGCGCGATCGACTGGGTGGGCAAGCTGGACGGGTACGCGCAGTCGGTCGACCAGCGGGTGAAGATGTCCGGCTGGATGGAGACCTTCGCGGAGCGCGGCGGCCAGCTGGTCATCCACGGTGCCACGGTCGGCGACCTGGACTACTTCTCCCGGACGTACGACCTCGTGCTCGTCGCGGCGGGCAAGGGCGAGCTGGTGTCGATGTTCGAGCGGGACGCCTCCCGCTCCCCGTACAGCGAGCCGCAGCGCGCACTGGCGGTGGCGTATGTGCACGGTCTGGCCCCGCGCCCGGAGCACCCGGACTTCGACGCGGTCCGCTGCAACATCGTCCCCGGTGTCGGCGAGATGTTCATCATGCCGACCTACACCCTCTCCGGCCGCGCCGACATCCTCTTCTGGGAGGGCATCCCCGGCGGCCCGCTCGACGTCTTCCGCGGCGTCAAGGACCCCAGCGAGCACCTGAAGCTGACGCTGGACCTCATGAAGACGTTCCTGCCCTGGGAGTACGCGCGGACCACCGACGTCGAGCTCACCGACGCGAACGGCGTCCTGGCCGGCCGCTACGCCCCGACCGTGCGCAAGCCGATCGGCCGTCTGCCCGGCGGCGGGGCGGTCCTCGGTGTGGCGGACGTCGTCGTCGCCAACGACCCGATCACCGGTCAGGGCTCCAACTCGGCCTCCAAGTGCGCCGCCACCTACCTGGCGTCGATCCTCGAGCGCGGCGACAAGCCGTTCGACGAGGAGTGGATGCAGCAGACGTTCGACCGCTACTGGGACACCGCCCAGCACGTCGTCAAGTGGACGAACGCCATGCTGGCCCCGCCGCCCGAGCACGTCCTGGACATCCTCGGGGCGGCCGGCGAGTTCCCGCGGATCGCCCACCGCTTCGTCAACTGCTTCGACAACCCGGCCGACCTGGAGAACTTCTTCTTCGACCCGGACAAGGCCCGGGCCTATCTGGCCGAGGTCTCCGGGGCCTCCGCCGCGTAGAGGCCGGCGTCCGGCCCGTCCAGGGCGCCCGGGGGCAGCCGCGGCGGCACATAGTGCGGCAGGGGCATCCCGCCCGGGTCGGGCCGGACGGCTCCCAGCACCGGGTTGGCCGCGATCGGCGACACCTTCACCCTGGCGCCCGGCCGCGGCGCGTGCACCACCATGCCGTCGCCCAGGTAGAGGGCGACATGGGTGGCCTCGGGGAAGTAGACGACCAGGTCGCCGGGCCGCAGCTCGCTCAGGGGGACGCGCTTCAGCCGGGCCCACTGCTCCTGGCTGGTGCGCGGGATGGACACCCCGGCGTGGCTCCAGGCCCGCGAGGTCAGCCCCGAGCAGTCGTACGCCCGCGGGCCCGCCGCGCCCCACTGGTACGGTTTGCCGAGCTGCCGCACCGCGTAGCGCACGGCCTGCTCGCCCTGCCGCGACGGCGGGCGCAGCCCGCTGAGCACCCCGGAGGCCAGGAACGTCCGCTGGGCCGTGGCGATCCCGCTCTTCTCGAACTCGGCGAGCGCCGCCAGCTGCTCGGCGCTCAGCGAGGCCAGCANNGGCGTACGCCGTGCGGGCGGCGCGGGCCAGAGCGGCGGCCCTCTTCTCGTCGGCGGTCAGCCGGTCGACCGCCTCCGCCCGCTCCCGCGCCAGCTGCCCGATCACATGGCCCTCGTCCAGGGCCTGCTGCGGATTGCGCGCCATCAGCAGCCGCAGGTACGAGGA
>NZ_MUME01000079.1 GCF_002155915.1 Streptomyces thermovulgaris
TCCCCGCGGAGCCCGCCCTCCCCGCAGGGCCCGCGGTCCTCACCCTCCGGGGCCCGCCAACGGCTGCTTCCTGCGGGCTCCCACGGGTTCCTACGGATGCATCCGCGCCCCCTTCAACGCCTTGTCCACCGCGTTCTTCGGGCCGTACACCGCCAGCCCCACCAGGTCCAGCTCACGGGTCGGCACGGCCCGGACCGCGGCGCGGTTGTCGCGGTCGTTGCCGGTGGCGAACAGGTCCGAGGTGAAGACGGCGCGCGTCAGGGACCGGGCCAGGGCCCGTTCGTGCGCCGCGGCCAGGACCTCCTTGGTGCCCTGGAAGACCAGCACCGGCTGGCGGAACATCGGCAGATACGGCACCCCGTCGGCGTCCTCGTACGGTTCGCCGATCACCTCGGGGACCGTGGTGCCGAGGCCGCTGACCAGGAAGGCGGTGACGTTCAGCCGCTGCCAGGGCTCCAGGTCCTCGCGCAGCAGGACGGCGATCTTGGTGTCGAAGCGGAGGGGCTGCTCGTTCATGCCCCGAGCGTCCCGGAGCGCGCACGGCACCGTCTTGTACGTTCTTTGCATGGTCCCCCAGTGGAACGTCTCCGCCTGGCGCCCGCGCGTCCCGGGCGTCGTCGAGGTGTTCCACGCGCACTTCACCGAGTACGCCTATCCCCTGCATGTGCACGAGGTGTGGACGCTGCTGATCGTGGACGACGGCGCCGTGCGGTACGAGCTGGACCGGCACGAGCACGGCACCCCGCGCGACACGGTGTCCCTGCTGCCGCCGCACGTCCCGCACAACGGCTCCCCCGCCACCCCGCACGGCTTCCGCAAGCGGGTGCTGTACCTGGACGGCACCCACCTCGGCGACGAGCTCATCGGGGCGGCCGTGGACGCGCCGGATCTGCGCGACCCCCTGCTGCGCCGGCGCGTGAGCCAGTTGCACGGCGCGCTCGGACGGCCCGGTGACGAACTGGAGGCCGCCAGCAGGCTGGTGCTCGTCGGGGAACGGCTGCGGGACCATCTGCGGCGCCGGACCGGTCGTGCCGCCGCCCGTCCGCGCCGCGATCCCGCGCTCGCCCGCGCGCTGCGCGAGCTGCTCGACGAGCGGGTCGTCCAGGGGCTGTCGCTGGAGGAGGCGGCACGACTGCTGCACGCCCATCCCACCCATCTGGTACGGGCGTTCAGCACCGCCTACGGCATCGCCCCGCACCAGTACCTGATGTCCCGCCGGGTGGGCCGCGCCCGCCGGCTGCTGCTGCGGGGGCGGACGCCGAGCGAGGTGGCCGCGGCGACCGGGTTCTACGACCAGGCGCATCTCACCCGGCACTTCAAGAAACTGGTCGGTGTGACGCCGGGCAGGTACGCGCGTGCGGTGGGAACGCGGTGAGAAGAGGCCCCCGCGGCCCCGGGCAGAGGCTCCCGCGGCCCCGGACGGCGCGGTGCGGGAGACGGGCTCAGCCGTCCGAGGGCCGGGTCAGGTGCGCGAACGCCTCGAGGTTGCGCGTCGATTCGCCGCGTGAGACGCGCCAGGCGTACTCCCGGCGGATCGCGGAGGCGAAGCCGAGCTCCAGCAGGGTGTTGAAGCTGCCGTCGGCCGCCTCGAGGACCTGGCCGAGCAGCCGGTCGATCTCGTCGGCGGTGACGGCGGCCAGCGGCAGCCGGCCGGTGACGTAGATGTCGCCGAGCCGGTCGACGGCGTAGCTCACCCCGTACAGCTTGAGGTTGTGCTCCAGCAGCCAGCGGTGGACGCCGGACTCGTTCTCGTCGGGGCGGCGGATGACGAAGGCGTTGAGGGAGAGGGAGTGCCGGCCGACGATCATCTGCAGGGTGGTGGAGAGCTTGCGGGTGCCGGGGAGTTTCACCACGTAGGTGCCGGGCCTGGGGCTCTCCCACTCCAGCCCGGTGTCCTTCAGGACTCCCTCGACGACCTGTGTCGCGTGCTGCTGTGCTGCCTCACCCGTGGCGTTGCCCATGAGGGGAGCGTACGCGACGCCGGCGGGACTGCAGTGCGGCCGTGTACACCTCGGCGGTGGCCGCCGCCGAGGCGTCCCAGCCGAAGGACCGCGCGTGCCGGGCTGCGGCGGCGCCCATCCGTTCGACGAGGTGCGGCTCGTCGGCGAAGGTGCGCAGCACGCGTGCGTAGGCGGCCGGGTCGTGGCCCTGGACCAGGAATCCGGTCTCGCCGTCGCGCACCGCGACCGGCAGTCCGCCGACCGCGGCGGCGAGCACCGGGGTGCCGGTCGCCTGCGCCTCGATCGCGACCAGGCCGAAGGACTCGCTGTAGGAGGGCACGACCAGCACGGACGCGGCCCGGAACCAGTCGGCGAGCCGGTCCTGCGCGACGGGCGGGTGGAACCGTACGACGTCGGTGATGCCGAGGCGGGCCGCGAGCTTCTGCAGGCCCTCCGGTTTGGCCAGGCCGCTGCCGCTCGGGCCGCCGACCACGGGCACGACGAGTCGGGAGCGCAGCTCGGGCCGCTCCCCGAGGAGGATCCCCACGGCCCGCAGCAGCACGTCGGGGGCCTTGAGCGGCTGGATGCGGCCGGCGAAGAGCGGTATCAGGGCGTCCTGCGGCAGCCCGAGGCGGGCGCGGGCGGCGGCGCGGCCGTCGGCGGGGCGGAAGCGGGCGAGGTTCACCCCGGGGTGCACGACGGCGACCTTGGCCGGGTCGGCGTCGTAGTGCCGTACGAGTTCGTCGGCCTCCTCGCCGGTGTTGGCGATCAGCCGGTCGGCGGCGTCGACGATCTGGGTCTCGCCGATGACACGGGCGGGGGGCTCGGGGGTGTCGCCCTCGGCCAGGTTGGCGTTCTTGACCTTGGCCATGGTGTGCATGGCGTGCACCAGGGGCACGCCCCAGCGCTGGGCGGCGAGCCAGCCGACGTGGCCGGAGAGCCAGTAGTGGGAGTGGACGAGGTCGTAGTAGCCGGGGCGGTGGCCGGCCCAGGCCTGCATCACGCCGTGGGTGAAGGCGCACAGCTGGGCGGGCAGGTCCTCCTTGGCCAGGCCCTCGTAGGGGCCGGCGTCGACGTGCCGGACGAGGACGCCGGGGGCGAGCTCGACGGCGGGCGGCAGGTCCCCCGCGGTGGCCCGGGTGAAGATCTCCACCTCGATGCCCTGGGCGGCCAGGCGCTGGGCGAGCTCCACGATGTAGACGTTCATGCCGCCCGCGTCGCCCGTGCCGGGCTGGTGGAGCGGGGAGGTGTGCACGGAGAGCATGGCCACACGGCGCGGCCGGCGATGGATGCGCAGCCGGGAGGCCGCCCCCGGGGAGCGACGCCCGAGCCTGCCGATGTACTGGCTCACGTGGCGTTCCTCCTTGCTGCGGGCATGCCGGACAGAGCGCACCGGGCGCCCCGCAAAGGGCAACGTCCCCGGGGGGCGGGTCCATTTCCGCTGTCGAACTCTTTGCCGAATCATTACCGAATGTCGCTCAACCGTTCGACATCGGTCCCTCCTCGGGGTGCGCCCGATCTGTGTGGCATGCGCGACGTCCGGGCGGGCGGTGCCCCGCACCCTCCTACCCTCGTGTCCATGGCTTCCCGCGCAGCACCCCCCGCCTCCTCCCGGTCCCGCCCGAGCGGAAGAGCCGCCGTCGTGGGAACGGTGACGCGCGGGACGACCAACCCCAACCGGCTCCGTCGCATGGACCGCTGGATCGCGGCCGTGCACGGGGCCGAACTGCGGCGGGCCGAGGATCCGGTGGCCGTCGACCTCGGCTACGGCGCCGCCCCCTGGACGGCGGTCGAGCTGCTGCACCGGCTGCGCACCGCCGCGCCCCGTGTGCGCGTGGTGGGCGTGGAGATCGAACCGGCCCGGGTCGCGGCCGCGAGGCCGTACGAACGGGACGGGCTGGTCTTCCGGCACGGCGGCTTCGAGGTGCCGATCCCCCAGCGCCCGCACCTCATCCGCGCGGCCAATGTGCTGCGGCAGTACGACGAGACGGAGGTGGCCGCCGCCTGGGAGCGGCTGTGCGCGCGGCTGGCCCCGGCGGGCGAGCACACGCGCGGGGGCCTGCTCGTCGAGGGCACCTGTGACGAGATCGGACGCCGGCACGTGTGGGTGGCGCTCGGCCCGGAAGGGCCCCGCACGGTCACCTTCGCCACCCGTCTCGCCTCCCTGGACCGCCCCTCGGACCTGGCCGAACGCCTTCCGAAGGTGCTCATCCACCGCAATGTCCCCGGTGAGCCGGTGCACGCCTTCCTGCGCGACTTCGACCGCGCCTGGGCCGCCGCCGCGCCCTACGCCTCCTACGGCGCCCGCCAGCGCTGGATCCGCGCGGTGCGCGACCTCGCGGCCCACTGGCCGGTGACGGACGGGCCGGCGCGCTGGCGGCAGGGCGAGGTGACGGTGCGCTGGGAGGCGCTGGCGCCGCGCGGCTGGACCGTGCCGCCGTCCCGGTCCGCCGCGGAAAGGCCTTCCGCGGGCCGTGCGCCGTCCGGACAGAAGGGGCGGCCGGACGGAGAAAGGGCGGCGGACCGCCCTCTGTCGTTCCGCGTCGAAACGTGACAACATCCCCCAGGCACCGTAAGTTACTGACGGTTAACCACATGGGGGCAGAGATGGAACGGGGCAGGCACACCGTGCTCGCAGCGGCCGTGACCGTGGTCTGCGCGATCACCCTGCTGAGTGCGCCGGGCACGGCGTTCGCCGGAGTGCTGTCCGACCCGGCACCGGCGCCGTCCGCCTCCCCCTCGGCCACGCCCCCGCCGGCCACCCCCGTGGACAAGGACCTCGAGAAGGTCCGCGCCCGGCTGGACAAGCTCTACCACGAGGCGGCCGTCGCCACCGAGGCCTACAACGCGGCCGAGGAGAAGGCGAGGAAGCAGTCCGCCGAGATCGCCGAGCTGAACCGGGACATCGCCGAGAAACAGCGACGGCTGGACGAGCTGAAGGAGCGCGCCGGCGCCGCGGCCCGCGCCCAGTACCGCCTGGGCGGTCTGCCGCCCGAGGCCCAGCTGCTGCTCGGCGGCGACCCGCAGCTCTTCCTCGACGGAGCCGGCCGGATCCTGCAGGGCGAGCGGGCCACCAAGGCCCTGATCGACGAGACGGTCCGCACCCGGCAGGACCTGAAGCAGGCCGCACGGGACGCCTCCGCGCAGCTGCGGAAGCTGGAGGCCAACCGCAAGGCCAAGGCCGCGGCCAAGAAGCGGATCGAACAGCGCATCAAGGAGGCCGAGCGGCTGGAGGCCTCGCTGGAGAAACGGCAGCGCGAGCGCCTCGCCCAGCTGGAACGGCAGGCCGCCGAGCGGGCGCAGGCCGCCTGGCTGGGCACGGGAGTCCTCAAGGAGATCGACGGCAAGGCCTCCCCGGCCGGCAGGAAGGCGGTCGCGTTCGCCACGGCCCAGATCGGCAAGCCCTACGAGTGGGGCGCCGAGGGCCCGGGGTCGTACGACTGCTCCGGGCTCACCTCGCAGGCCTGGGCGGCGGCCGGCCACCCCGTCCCGCGCACCTCGCAGGAGCAGTGGAGGCGGCTCACGCGCGTGGACATCAAGGAGATGCGCCCCGGCGACCTGATCATCTACCACCACGACGCCAGCCATGTCGGGATGTACGTCGGCGACGGCATGATCGTCCACGCCCCGCGGCCGGGGCGGACGGTGACGCTCGCGGGGGCGGGTTCGATGCCGATCCTGGGCGTCGTACGGCCGGACCCGGACTGAGTCCCGTACGGCGGGGCGCCCGGAAGGCCGGTGACACCGGCCACGTGACGCATCGCACGCCGGTTCGCGGCCGGCCCCGGGCGGCGCGTGACCTTCGTCATTCCGTCTCCGCCGCCGTCCCGCCCAATTCCGCCATGTATTGCGGCATATGCCAGTGGCCAGCTCCTGAACGACGTGCCGCACACCATTCCGCTGGGGCACCGACTACCGCTAAGGTCCCCGTCGGTGGGGCGAGGCCCCTCGTACCCATCACCCCCGGGGGGAGGGAAGGAACCCAGGACGATGCCCGTGCCCGTACCGCGGCAGAGAGTCCCGGCCGCGGACAGTGGCCAGGCGCAGACCGTGTCCCCCGGCGGCGGCCCCTCGACCGTGTGGGCCCCGCCCGCCGGGACGACGGTCGAGAAGGACAGCCGCGACACCGCTTTCGACGCCGGCAGCCCTCTGACGCTGCTGCTGATCGAGGACGATCCCGGTGGCTCGCCGATCGTGCCCGAGCTGCTCGACTCCTCCGGCGAGCCGATCCGGATCCGTACGGCCCGCAACCTCACCGAGGCCGCACGGCTGCTCACCGACGACGTCCACTGCATCCTGCTGGACCTCGCGCTGCCCGCGCCCGGCCGGTCCGCCGACGCCGACGACGAACTCGCCGTGCTCAAGCAGGTGCTCGAACTCGCGCCCCGGCACGCCGTGCTCGCGCTGACCGCCTCCGGCGACGCCGAGCGCGGCGCCCGGGCGGTGCGGGAGGGCGCCCAGGACTACCTGTTCCGTGACGAACTGGACGGACGGCTGCTGAACCGCGCGATCCGCTACGCGGTGGAGCGCAAGCGGTCCGACATCGCCGAGCGCCGGCTCGCCGAGGGCAGGCTGCGGGCGCAGGAGAACCGCCGCCTGCAGCGGGGCCTGCTGCCGACCCCGCTGCTGGACGGCTCCACGCTGCGCTTCGCCGCCCGCTACCGCCCCGGCCGCTCGCGCGCGCTGCTCGGCGGCGACTTCTACGACGCCGTGCGCACCCCCGACGGCACCGTGCACGCCATGATCGGTGACGTCTGCGGGCACGGCCCCGACGAGGCGGCGCTCGGCGTGGAACTGCGCATCGCCTGGCGGGCGCTGACGCTGGCGGGGCTGTGCGGGGACGAGCTGCTGACCACGCTGGAGCAGGTGCTGGAGCACGAGCGTTCCGACGAGGAGATCTTCGCCACGCTGTGCACGGTGGACATCGCCCCCGACGGACGCCGGGCCGGCCTGTGCCTGGCCGGCCATCCGTCACCGCTGGTGATCGCTCCGGACGGGTCGGCCCGGCTGCTGCCGTACGACGACAACGGCCCCGCCCTCGGTCTGCTGTCCGGCGCCCGCTGGCCCCGGATGCAGGTGGAGCTGGGCGAGCAGTGGAGTCTGATGCTCTACACCGACGGCCTGATCGAGGGCCGGGTGGGGGAGAACGGCGAACGGCTCGGCCAGGACGGCATGGTGGAGCTGGTCGGCCGTCAGCACGCCCGGGGCCTGCGCGGCGAGGACCTGCTGCGGGAAACGGTGAGCGAGGTGCGCAGGCTCAACGGCGGTGAACTCACCGACGACGTGGCCGTGGTCCTGCTGGACCGGGAGCCGTGAGGGCGCGCGGCCCCCGGGCTCACCGGCCGCCGTTGTAGGGCCCGTACGGCCCGTCGCTGCTGCTGCCGCGGCGTCCCCACCCGCTGCCGCCGCTGACCTGCTTGAGCGCGGGGCGCACGTCCACGATGTAGACGATGCTCGCGATCACACCGATGATCGGCAGGAACGAGAAGATCGAGAACAGATAGCTCACCACGAGCGCCAGGCCGAGGATGATCAGCCAGAACACCTTGTTCTGCTTGTCGGCCGCCCGGAAGGCGTCCTCGCGCCGGAACGCCGCGTCGAACAGCCCGAACGCGGCCAGGCCCATGAGGAGGAGCTTCAGGATCCCCAGCAGCCCCGCGAAGCCGGTCATCAACATGTTGCCACCGCCCGTTCTCTCCCGATTCCCAGACCACCGTACCCAGAGAACGGGCCGGACACCCCAAGGGTGCCCGGCCCGGACATCTGCCGCCCCGTGAGTGAGACATCCCACGGTCCGCCGTCCGCCCGATGCCGCCGGCCCGGGCGTCACTTGGCGGGCGGGGTGCTCTTCTTCCCGGCGGACGAGGACTTGCGGCTGTTCGGGGTCTTCCTGGCGGAGGCCTTCCTGGCGGCCTCGGACTCGTCCGCGGCGGGCTTGTTCCCGTTGGCCTCGACCGCGTCGGCCTTGACCTCGACGGGCTCGGTCCTGGACCCGGTCTTGGACTCGGCCTTGGGCTCGACGGCGGCGGCGAGCTCCTCGACCTCCATGGCGACGTCCTCGATGCTCTCGGCGGCCTGACCGCGCCAGGTCCGCAGGGCCTGCTCGCCGTGCTCGGCGACCTTCTCGTAGGTCTCGCGGGCCTTCACGGCGTACTCGGCGGCGACGCCGACCCCGCGCAGGGCGAGGTCCTGGGCGGTCTCGCCGAGCTTCTTCAGATCCGAGTCGAGGTTGGCACCGAACTTCTTCAGGTCGGAGTCGAAGGAGTTCAGAAACTCGGTGATCCTGGCCTGGAGGGTCTCCTGGGTCTCCTTGACCCGGGCGCCGGCCTCCTTGGCGCGGGCCGCGGCCTTCGCCTGCACGGCCTTCGGGTCGGTGTTGCGCACCGCCTCGATACGGGCCGGGGCCTCGGCGCGCAGCTGCTCCACCAGGGCGGGCACCTTCTTGGCCTGCTGCAGGGCCAGGTCCGCGGTGCCCGCGGCGAAGTAGAGCGGCTTGGGGTCGCGGAAGGTCTTGCGCAGCTCGTCGGTGATGGCCATGGTGAGGGTCCTCCCGGATGTGCTCGTGGCTGAGGTAGGTGGGTGCCGCGGCTGAAGGGGCCGGCTGCCCGGCCCTGCCGGACCGTGCGGTCGCGGGGTCACCGGGATCGGTCGGCCGCCTGCTGCGGATCGGCGTCGTCGCCGTTGTCGTCGTTGCTGTCGTTGCCGTCGGATGTGCGGGTACGGCGTCGCCCGGCGGAGCCGGAGTCGGAAGCGGAGGCGGCGCCGGTGCGTATGCGTCTGCCGCTGCCGCCGTCGGCCGTGCGGTCGCCGTGCGCGGCGGTGCCGCCGGCGGCGTCCTCCCGGGCGGGCGGGCCGTCGTGCTTCCCGCCCTGTGCCCCGCCGCGCGCCTCGCCGTCCTTCCCCCGACCGTCCGCCCGGCTCTCCGTCTGGGCGGTCCCGAACCCGTTCTCCTTGCGGAAGGACTCGTAGATCTGCAGCAGCACCTGCTTCTGCCGCTCGTTCAGCGAGGGGTCGGCGAGGATGACGGCGCGCGTCTCCGCCTCGCTCCGGTCCCGCTCGGCGTCGAGGATGCCGGCCCGCACGTACAGCGTCTCGGCGGAGATCCGCAGCGCCTTGGCGACCTGCTGCAGCACCTCCGCGCTCGGCTTGCGCAGTCCGCGCTCGATCTGGCTCAGGTAGGGATTGGACACCCCGGCGGCCTCGGCGAGCTGCCGCAGCGACAACTGCGCGTTGCGCCGTTGCTCGCGCAGGTACTCACCGAGATTGCCGACGTTGAGCGATGCCATGTCTCCACCTTGCCCCACCCCTGCTAACAAATGCAAGCAATGTGCTTGCAAGAGTGTGCCGCGTGTCCGCCGCCCGTGGCCGCCGGGGCCGGTGGGTCACCGGGGCCGGTAGGAGGTGGCCAGCACGGAGACGGTGACCCAGTCGGGCAGAAAACCGCGGCCGACCGGGTCCGTGGAGGCCAGATGGCGTGCGCTCGGTGTCATCCCCACCAGGTCGGCGGCCTCCTGCCCGGTCAGGGGGGTGGTGTAGGCGATGTGCCGGGTGCCGACGGCCGTGAAGCGGGGCTCCAGCGCCCGGTGCAGGCGCCGTTCCTTGTCCGGGTCGACCGTGACCATCCCGGGGATCCGGCTCCGCAGCTCCGCCAGGTGCCGCTCGGTGGGGCGCACCACGATCAGCCGGCCGGACGGACGGAGCACCCGGTGGAACTCGGACGGGTTGCGCGGGGCGAACACGTCCAGCAGGACGTCGACCGTCCGGTCGTTCACGGGGAAGGGACGGAAGACGTCCCAGCTCGCCGCGGCGGCCCGCGGATGGGCCCGGGCCGCCAGGCGCAGGGCGCGCACCGATGTGTCCAGCCCGAGGCCACGGGCATCGGGCACCCGGTCGAGCACCCCGGCCAGGTAATAGCCGGTGCCGCATCCGACGTCCACGACCGTTCCCCCACCGGGCAGGGCGTCGGCCGTCAGCTCGGTCAGGGCCCGGCGTATGGGGTCGTACCGGCCGGTGGCGAGAAAACGTTGCCGGGCCTGGACCATGGCCGCGTCGTCGCCGCTGGTGGCACGGGTGCCGGTGAGGAGGCTGACATAGCCCTGGCGGGCGATGTCGAAGGTGTGGCCCGCCGGACAGCGCAGTGAGCCGCGGTCGGGCCGGAGACGGGCGCGGCACACCGGGCAGCGCAGCACGTCGAGGAACAGTTCGAGAGCAGGGGGAAGCAACGCGGGCACGAGGCACTCCTGGCAGCGGGGGAAGGGAAGGGACCGTGACTTGTACGCGCTCTCACAGCTGCCGTCTCCGGAAGAACGGGACCCGGCATCACACCCCCTGAGTGCGGGCGGCGCCGAGAAGGCGGATCACGTACCAGGCACGCCGAGGAGGGCGGCACCGTACGGCACCGCCCTCAACGCCTGGTGATCACAGATCCTGGGTGTGCTGGGTCCACATGCCTCCACCCTACGTGCCGTGCCGCCGGCCCTCGCCTCCGCGGTCGGGCGACACGGCCCTCCACGCCCGCCGGTACGCCGAACGGCGGCCGAAGCGCCGCTCTCCAGCCGAGGATCCGCCGGTCACGCGGCCTCCGGCCGGCTGAAAGGCCGTCGGACAGGGCCGGACGGAGCTCGTGGTTGACCTTCACCTTGGGGAAACCCACAGCATCGGTGGGGCCAGGCATCGCGCCTGGTATGAGGAGGAACGCGCATGGAGTTGCTGACCATCGGGGCGTTCGCGAAGGCGTCCCGGCTGTCGCCGAAGGCGCTGCGTCTCTACGACGAGCTCGGCCTGCTGACTCCCGCTCGCGTCGACCCGGTGACCGGCTACCGCCTCTACGCACCGGAGCAACTGGATCAGGCCCGGCTCGTCGCCTGGCTCCGCCGGCTCGGGATGCCCCTCGCCCGCATCCGGCACGTCTGCGCCCTGGAGGCGGGTCCGGCAGCCGAGGAGATCCGTGCGTTCTGGGCCGAGGTCGAAGCCGACACAGCCGCACGGCGGGACCTGGCCGCCTTCCTCATCGACCACCTCTCCCGGAAGGACGAGGACCCCGCCATGCCTCCGACCACCAAGCCCCTGGGCATCCGTTACGCCGCCCTTTCCGACACCGGCCTTGTCCGCGAGAGCAACCAGGACACCGTCCACGCGGGGTCCCGCCTGCTCGCCGTCGCCGACGGCTACGGCAGCAAAGGCGCCCCCGCGAGCGCCGCCGCCGTCGACGCGCTCAAGAGCCTGGAGACCGGCAGCTTCCCGGCGGGCCCTCTCCTCAACGTCCTCGAGGACGCGATCGACCAGGCCAAGCAGGCCGTGCACGGCGTCTCCGGACTCGCCCCTTCGTCCGAGGAGACCGGGACCACCCTCACCGCGATGCTCTGGACCGGCTCGCAGCTGGCCCTCGTCCACATCGGCGACTCCCGCGTCTACCTCCTGCGGGACGGAGAGCTGTTCCAGATCACCCACGACCACACCATGGTGCAGTCGATGGTCGACGAAGGGCGCCTCAGCCCGGAAGAAGCCGCCTCCCATCCCCAGCGGTCCCTGCTGATACGTGCTCTGGCCCATGGAGCCGACTCCGCACCCGACATGCGTCTGCACGACGCCCGGCAGAAAGACCGCTACCTGCTCTGCTCGGACGGCCTGTACACCGTCGTGCCGGCCGAGGACATCCGCCGGGTCCTCTCCGGCATCAGCGAGCCCGAGCAGACGGTCCGTGAACTCGTCGCTCTCGCCAACGGCTCCGGCGGTCCCGACAACGTCAGCTGCGTGGTCGCCGACGTCGTGGAGCTCCAGCGGTAGGAGCGAGCGGCATGCACGCCGAGTTGCACCGGGTCCGCTCCCGCGAACTCATCCGCGAAGCGGAGGCATACCGACTCGCCCGGCAAGCCAGGAAAGCCCGATCGGCCCTCCGCTCCTTGCCGGCCAGTACGAGGCGGCCGACTCCACGGCGCCTGCTCGCCTGGCTCCGCGGATGAACCGTCACGCCGCCCGCGGTCGAGCCGCGCTCTCGAGGTCACGGCTGGGGCGAGCACTCCAGGATCCGGCCGTCGACGGTCCCGATGAGCAGGTGCCCCTGGGGCGCCACGGCGAGGGACAGCGCGGTGGCCGGGGCTCCGTCGACCGTGAGCTCGGTGTGCCATCGCACCGAGCCGTCGCCGGCGTCCAGTGCCGTCAGGGCACCGGAGTTGTAGGCCACGTAGACGGTCTCCCCGTCGGAGTCGAGAGCGGTGGCGGGGTGATCGGTGCGGTGCTGCCACCGCACCGAGCCGTCCAGGGACCGCCGTACGACGTAGGCGCCACCGGGCTGGAGCCCGTGAGGGTGGTGGACGGTGCCGGCATAGACCAGGGACTGCCCTGTCTCGACCGCGGGGCCCCCGAAGTGATGCTCCTCCGGGACCCAGGAGTGCGGGAAGAGCCGCCGCAACGTTCCGTCGGCCTCCAGGACGGTGACCCACTTGTCCTTGTGCGACTCGCCCGGGTCGGTGCCGACCAGGAGGTACGGACGGCTCGCACGCCGGACGGGGAACGCGTGATTGAACACGTCGAAGCGGCCGACCTCCGGGCCGTCCACCGGACCGTTCCCCCGACCGCTCTCCGGGCCGTCGAGGTCGAACATCAGCAGCCGTTCGGGAGACGTGCGCCGGCCGTACCAGTCGTCCAGCGGCCTGAGGACCATCTTCCGGCCGACTGCGACGACGACCGTGAACACGTCCGGGCTCAGGGTCTCCAGCACCTGCCCCGTGTCGACGGCGATGCGGGCCAGCCGGGATGCGGGCTCCCCGTTCACTCCTCTCCGGCCCCCGCGGCGTTCGGCGTTGACCCAGACCGATGTGCCGTCGGGGGCCGGCACCAGCTGCCGGCCGCCCTCCTCGTCCTCGACCCTCCAGTGCAGCTCCCCCGAGGGCAGCCACGCCTCCGCCAGGACCCCGTCCAGAGCGGCCACCACCCGGCCGTCCTCCGTGCCCTCGACGGCCCACACCCGCCGGCGTACGGACCACTGCCGGCCGGCCGAGGCCGCGAGGTCCGCGAGGAACCGGCGGGTCTCCGCACCGCGGTTCGACCGGACGACCGGTTCCACGGGGGCGGCCACCTCCTCGGCACCGATCGACTTCCGGCCGACGGCACCCCAGTCCGGGCGCGTCACGACGACCACGTGGCCCTGCTCGTACGCCTGCGGATTCTCCCAGTCGTCGCACGGTGCCAGGACCAGACGGAGTTCCGTCTCGCTGCGCCATTCCACCTCGAGCACCTCCCGCGGGTGCCGCAGGGCGGACACCACGTCGCCGGAGTCCAGGCGGATCAGCAGCAGCTCGCCCTCGAAGAAGCAGCCGCCGTCGTACTGCCCCGTCCCGACGGCCAGCAGGGGAAGAACCGGGTGGAAGGCGAACGACCGGACGGGATACTCCGACCGCACCAGGTGCCGGCACCGCAGCCCGTCCTGCTCATAGACACCGATCCGGTGCCCCGTCCACCGGGAGTCCGCGGTTCCGCTGCCGCCCCACTGCACATACCCGAGGTACCCGCCCACGGCGACCGTCCGTGAACGCGCGTCGGCGACGGCCAGAGCAGGTGCTCCGACCCCGGCGAAGGGACTGTCGCCGAACACGCGTCGCACCATCGGCGCACGGGTCATGCGGGGGTCCTCCCGGGTCGGCACATGAGCGGGCCCGCCGTCCCGGGCGCGGAACGGCGGGCTGTCATGATCCCGTCGGACAACCGGGCACGCCAGTGGATTTCAGCCGGACGAGCCCCCGGCCGGGAAGCGGGCAGGAGCCGAGCGGACGTCAGGCGGGAGCCGGGCGTCAGAGGACTCAGAGGGGCCAGGCGCCGGCGGAGCGGTCCGGTGACGGGAGGGCCGGGTTCCCGGCTCCGGCGGGGGCCTGCCGGGTCAGGGCGCGCAGGAGGTACGGGTTCGCCGCCGGACGGGCCGTCAGCCCCAGGGAGGCGGTGGCCGTCGCGAGGGTCATCGCATAGGAGTCGACGGCACGGCGGACGTTGGGGGCGTCCAGGCTCGCCCCGGTGACCAGGCGGTCCAGGTCGACGTAGGCGGAGCGGACGGTCTCGAGCCAGCGGTAGACGCGCCAGTCCCGGCGCCAGCCGGCCGTGTACGCGGCGGGCAGGCGGCGCTCCCAGCGCCGGAACATGCGCTCGCGGATCTCGGGGCGGGTCGGCGTGAGATGCATGTGCCGGACCAGGTCGTACAGCGGGTCGCCGATCAGCGCCATCTCCCAGTCGATGATGGTGAGGGCGCGGGCGTCGTCGCGGCGTACGAGGTTCCAGGGGTTCAGGTCGCCGTGCAGAAGGGCCGGACGGCGGGGCCTGACCCGGAAACGGGAGAGGATCTGTCCGAGCCGGGAGGCGTCGGGCAGGCCGAGGAGCCGGGCCGGCTGCTTCGTCTCCTCGGGCAGCCCGTCCACCAGGAGCACCAGCTGGTCGCACAGCCAGCGGAAGAAGGTCTCCTCGCCCGCGACCGGGTCGAGCCCCGCGTAGTCGACGTCCGTCAGCGCGCACAGCTGGTCGACGAGCGCGTCCGCCTCGTGCGGCCACAGGCCGTGCTCGGGGTGGCGGGGCGGGCCGTCGCCGTCCTCGGGACCGACGTAGGTGTGGATGGCGTACGGCTCCCCCCGGTGGCTGCGGCCCAGGGCGAGGACCCGCGGTGCCGCCACCGGGACGCCCGACTGCTCGATGGCGCGCAGGACGGCGTGCTCGCTGAGGAAGCTCGGTTCGCGGCGGCAGGCGTCCGCCACCTTGCGGCGCACCACGACCGGGGAGGGGTACTCGGGCACCCGCACCACCGAGTTGAGGTGGGTGGTGCCCTTGAAGACCCGGTCGGCCGGGGCCATGCCCTCGGCGAGCAGGGCGTGTTCGACGGCGGAGGCGGGAAAGTCGCTCCGCTCCGCAAGGCGCGGGTCCGGCGTCCACGGGATCGTCTGCCGTGCCCGGCCGGCGCCGTCGCGCGCCGCCGTCCGGGAGGCCCGCCAGCGGAAGAGGACACGCTCGATCTCCGCGGCGTCCGGGACGTTTCTGAGCCCCAGCGGTTCGGCGCCCGCCTGGAGCGCCCGGTGCACCCGGGCCACTGCCTCGTCCAGGCTCTTCTGGTCGGACGTGTCCCGCAGGCCCCGCACGGCCCGCATCACCTCCGGATAGACGGACTGCGCCCGTTCGAAGGCGACGTAGTGCCGCAGGTCCCGGGACAGGCCGTTCACGGCGGCCGGGCGGACCCGGAACATCGCGTCCGCCCAGGCGTCGACGACCTCGGGCCACTGGTGGGACGGGTACCGCATGCGGACGAGGTGGGTGGCGAGGTCGTGCAGGGGGTCGCCGTAGCCGGCGAGGTCCCAGTCGACGCAGGTCAGGGGCGGGTCGCCGGCGTACGGAATGATCAGGTTGTTGCGGTGCAGGTTCGTGTGGAGCAGGCCGAAGGGCCGCCGGCTCATGGCCGGCACCCGCTCCCGCAGCCGGATCAGGGCGTCCTGCGGAATGCCGAGCGCCGCGAACAGCCCGCCGTAGCGCAGCCAGTGGGGCCGCCGGAGCTGTTCGTCGGCGAGATGGGCCAGCGTCCGCAGAAAGCCCTGGCTGTCGGTGTGGTTGTGGGGCCAGAACGGGGGCAGGGCGGGCAGCGCGGTGCGCCGCACCTGGGTCATCCGGGCGAACAGCTCCGCCACGGCCCTGATCAGCAGGGTGTCCACGGGTTTGCCGTTGCCGCAGACACCGGCCAGCGGCACCCCTTCCACATGGCTGTGGACGGCGAAGCCGTCGCCGGCCGCGAGACGTTCGGGGACCTGGGGCAGAACGGCCCGGACGGCGTCCAGGATCCGCGGCTCCTCCTGCCGGGGCCAGGTCCGGACGGCCGCCGGCAGGGCGTCGGCGTGCCAGAGCCGCACGGCCACACGGGTGCCCGCCGGGCGGCCCACGAGGGGCGCCGCCTCCGCGGTCACGGGCACGACACGGGTGCGGTGGTGGTGCCCGCCGTCCGTCCGCCCCGGTGCGGCGGTCCGCACGAACGCCGCCAGGGCCGGCTCCACGGCGCCGGCCGCGTCGCGTCCCCCAGAGGGTTCCCGGGAAACGGGCGGTGCCTCCACTGGCCGCTCCGGTTCGGTCGCACAGGTGACAGGTCGGGCAAACGGTAAGCCGGGAATCCCGGCCTCGCGATGCGTGAAGCGGCCGAGTCGGCACAAAGGGTGACGTACCGCTCTTCCCGCTTCTCCCCGCTTCCTCCGCTCCTGCGCGTCAGGTCGTCGCGCCGGGCCTCCGCGGGGCCGTGTGTCCGCCTCCCCCGGCCGGGCGTGTGCCGGGGGCGTACGTTCCCGTGACCGTACGGACAAACGGAAGCGATCGCTCGGGCACGGTGCGGGAATGCTAGCGCACGCTCCCCGCCCGCCCCGGCGACCGCCGCCGAGCCGACAGGATCCGCAGGATGGGCTCCAGCGACCCCACCACGACGGTGGCGCCCGCCTCCCTGAGCAGCCTTTCCTTGCGGGCGTTGCAGGCGTAGCCGAGGAAGGGCACGCCGGCCCTCCGGGCGGCCTGGTGGTCCGAGGGGGTGTCGCCGATCATCAGCGCCCGGGCGGGCGTCGTACCCGTCGCGCTCAGGGCCTGGTTCAGGCAGTACGGGTCCGGCTTGAGATGCCGCAGGTCCTGGGTGCGCCCGTAGACGTGGGAGGAGAAGCAGGACGCAAGGCCGCGGCGGTCCAGGTAGGCGCGGGCCACGAGGGGCGAGTTGTTCGTGGTGACCGCCAGGCGGGAGCCCAGTGCCGCCCAGGTGCGGATCAGCGGGTCGGCGTACGGCGTGGGCCGGGCGGAGGCGGCGGCGCGCATCTCCTCCTGGGTCAGCCGGGCCTCCAGTTCCCCGACCAGGTCGCTGCCGGGGCGGCGGCGGTCGACGGCACGCAGGACGGCGTGCGGGTCCGGCGACTGCCGTTCGGCGTCGGTCAGCAGGCCGTGCATCCCCCGGTCCGTCAGCCAGCGCACCAGCTCGGCCGCCACCCGCTCCGAGGTGTGCTCCGCGAACAGACGGCAGATCGGCCCGTCGAAGTCCCACAGCACGACCCGGGCACGTGTGATCAGGTTCCGTAGCTCCTCGGTCTCGTCCCCGGTCCGGGCCGTCACCGTTTCGGTCTGCGTCGTATCAGAAGTCACTAGGAGAGTGTCAGATCCGACGTGATGGTTTCCCAGAGGGCGTCGAACCACTTCTGGGACTCCTCCACGAACGCGGCGTCCCGCTGCCCGGTCGTCCTCTCGAAGTGGAACAGCAGGGACTCGGTGCCGAGGACGTCGTACATGTCCAGCGTCCCGCCGTCCTCCTGCTCCTCGCGGCGCGCGATCATGTAGTACGCCATCAGCGCCTCCGTGCCGTTGAGCAGGTACAGCTTCACCGGCGGGGTGAAGGGCAGCGCACGGAAGGCCACCCGGACGTCGATGCCGTGGGTGGCGCGCAGAGCCAGCAGATTGTGCCGGAGCACATGGCCCTGGGCGTTGCGCTGGGCGAGCCAGCGCTGGTGGACCGGATCGTCGTCGTCCTCGCCCGGTCCGTCCACCGACACCGGGAAGGCCAGGTCGATGTCCCGGGACGGCAGCAGGATGCGTACGTCGATCGCCTCGGGGCGCAGCCGGCCCTCGTGGATCAGACGCACGGGCTCGCCCAGGGCGATCATCAGGGTCTCGGCGGTGAGACAGGCCGCGTCGATCCGCACCCGGCGGGCGGAGAAGGCCTCCACGAGCCGCGGCGCGAGGCCCACCATGGTCGGCTGGGGCTCCGCGCGGGCGGCGGCGGGGGCGGCGACCCGCGGCGGGCTGCCCTTGGTGACATTGCTGAGCAGGCCGTCCTCCTGGAGCACCCGGAGCGCCTGGCGCACGGTGCCGCGCTCCACCCCGAACTCCTCGGCGAGCTCGGCCTGGGTGGGCAGCCGGTCGCCCGGCCGGAGCACACCGGTGTGGATCCGTTCCCGCAGGGTGTCGGCAATCTCCTGGGGCGTGCGTCTTCTGCTGCCGTTCATGGCCACGCTCTCCTGAGTCACAGCCAAACGCTACAACTCAGCTTCATCTAAAGGGAGTTGTTTGAAATTTGTTCATAGATGGCGACCAAGTGAGGACAACCGCAAAGGAGTTGGTTGCCAACTTGACCGAGTCGGCAGAGGTCATGACTCCTGGTGCGCCCTCGTGCCGGCCCGCAGCCGTCCGAAGGGGGAGGCCGTCGTGCCCGCTCCCGCTCTTCTGCCCGCCGCCTTCGTCGCCGGTCTGGATCGGCTCGCGCAGTGGACGTACGGCACCCCGGGTCCCGTCGGCCCGATGCTGCCCACCGCCGGCGTCGAGGCCAAGAGCCCGGCCCTCGGCTCCGCGGGGGCCGTGGTGCCGGCGACGCTGCTCGCGGGCCCCGCCCTGTGACCGGTGCGCACGGCCGGCCCGGCCGTCAGTCCATGAGCGTGAGCTCCGAACTGATCGTCCCCCACAGCGCGTCGAACCACAGCCGGGACTGCTCCACGAACGTCGTCTCGCGCGGGTCGACGCCCCTCTCGAAGGCGAACAGCATCGACCGGGTGCCCTCGGCGTCGTAGAGCTCCAGCTGCTCCTGGTCGATCTCCTGCTCGCGCCGGCGCACCGTGTAGTACGCGAACAGCGCCTCCGTGCCGTTGAGCAGGTACAGCTTCACCGGCGGGGTGAAGGGCAGCGCGCGGAAGGCCACCCGGACGTCGATGCCGTGGGTGGCGCGCAGGGCCAGCAGATTGTGCCGGAGCACCCGCCCCTGGGCGTTGCGCTGGGNNCGCAGCCGTCCGGCGGCGGAGGCGTCGTCCACCGGCGTGGGGAAGGCGAGGTCGATGTCGCGGCTGGGCAGCAGGACGCGGACGTCGACCTTGGCCGGTTTCAGTCGCCCGGCATGGATCTGCCGCAACGGTTCTCCCACGGCCAGGGTGAGCGAGACCGCGGTCAGGCACAGGGCGTCGATCCGCACGTGGGAGGCGTCGAAGGCGGCGGCGACACGGGGGACGAGGGCGACCATGGCGGGCTGCGGCGGGGCGGCGGGGCCGACCGGGGGCCGTCCCGGGTCGTAGGTGACGGTCGCCGGGCTTCCCTTGGACACATTGGTGAGCAGACGCTCCGCCTGCAGGATGCGCAGCGACTGGCGCACCGCTCCCCGCTCGACGCCGAACTCTACGGCCAGTTTGGCCTGG
>NZ_MUME01000008.1 GCF_002155915.1 Streptomyces thermovulgaris
GCCGGGGGACCGGCGGCCGGCACCCGGGCGGATCCGGCTCGGCAGCCCCCGGCCGCGCCTGCGGGCGGTCGGGATCGCGCTGACCCTGGTGATGCTCGTCTTCACCGCGCGGCTGCTGCAGGTGCAGGTGATCGACGCGAGCGCGTACGCCGCCAAGGCCGACGAGAACCGGTACGTCGTGCACACCCTGGCCGCCGAGCGGGGCGGCATCACCGACCGCAACGGGGTGACGCTGGCGACCAGCGTGGACGCCGACGACATCACCGCCGACCCGACGATGTTCACCCGGGAGCAGCTGGAGATCGACGACGGTCCCGAGCAGGCGGCCGCCCTCCTCGCCCCGATCCTCGGGCAGGACCAGGACACGATCGCCAAGAAGCTCCGCACCCCGAACACCCGGTACGTGCTGCTCGCCCGCCGCCAGGCCCCGCAGGTCTGGAAGCAGATCAAGGACCTGAAGACCGCGCTCGCGAAGAAGGCCCGGGCGGACAGGACCAAGAGCACGGTCAACGTCCTCGCCGGTGTCTTCTCCGAGCCCAGCANNTCGCCGCCGGGGTGCTGGGCTGGGTCAACGCCGAGGGCAAGGGCGGCGGCGGTCTGGAGCAGCAGCTGAACGAGCAGCTGGCCGGCAAGCCCGGCAAGATCCGCTACGCCCAGTCCGGCGGCCGCGAGGTGCCCACCGCCGGCTCCACCGAGACGCCCGCGGTGCCCGGCTCCGACGTGGAGCTCACCATCGACCGCGACATCCAGTGGGCCGCCCAGCACGCCATCACCGAGCAGGTCAGGAAGTCCGGGGCGGACCGCGGCTACGTCATCGTGCAGGACACCCGCACCGGCGAGATCCTCGCCATGGCCAACTCCCCCGGCTTCGACCCCAACGACCTGTCCCGCGCCGACCCGTCCGCCCTCGGCAACGCCGCCGTCCAGGACGCCTTCGAGCCCGGCTCCACCGCCAAGGTCATCTCCATGGCCGCCGTGCTGGAGGAGAAGGCGGCCACACCGCTCACCCATGTCGTCGTGCCCAACCGGCTGCACCGCGGCGACCGGCTCTTCCAGGACGACGTCGACCACGAGACCTGGTATCTCACGCTCAACGGCGTGCTCGCCAAGTCCAGCAACATCGGCACCATCCTGGCCACCGGCCAGCTCGGCAGGACCCAGCAGGAGGCCAACAAGGTCCTCTACTCCTATCTGCGCAAATTCGGCATCGGCGAGCCGACCGGACTCGGCTTCCCCGGCGAGACCAGGGGCATCCTCGCCCCGCCCGACAAGTGGTCCACCTCGCAGCAGTACACGATTCCTTTCGGCCAGGGCGTCTCCATCAACGCCCTGCAGGCCGCGTCCGTCTACTCGACCATCGCCAACGGCGGGGTCCGCATCCAGCCGACCCTGGTGCGCGGCACCCGGGACGCCGACGGCCGCTTCACCCCGGCCCCCGAGCCGGAGAAGAAGCGGGTCGTGAGCGAGAAGACGGCCAGGGAACTCGCGCAGATGCTGGAGTCCGTGGTGGACGACGAGCAGGGCACCGGCGTCAAGGCGCGCATCCCCGGCTACCGCGTCGCGGGCAAGACGGGCACCGCCAACCGTGTGGATCCGGCCACCGGCAGATACCGTGGCTACACCTCCTCCTTCGCCGGGTTCGCCCCCGCCGACAACCCCCGTGTCACCGTCTACTGCGCGATCCAGAACGCCACCCGCGGCAGCTACTTCGGCGGCCAGATCTGCGGCCCGATCTACAAGCAGGTCATGGCATTCGCACTGAAGACGCTCCAGGTGCCGCCGACCGGGACCAAGCCCGCGAACCTGCCCGTCGAATTCAAGCCGTGACCGGCGCCCGGCGCCCCTCACGCCCCCTCCCCGCCCGGCATCACCCCAACGGAAGACCCAGGAACCAGCCGTGACAACGATCACCTCCGGCCCCGGCGACAGCCTCCCGCCCCGGCCCTCACTTCGCTCCGAGGCAGGTACGCCGGGTACGCTCACGGCCGTGCCACACGCTGATCAGTCCCAGACCACCGACAAAGGCGCTTCCGTGACGCATCCGGGACCGCCGAGACCGGCCCGGGTCCCCGCCACGCCTCTCGCGGAGCTCGCCGGTCAGCTGGGGGTCGCCGCCCCGGACGGCGCGGTCGAGGTCACGGGCATCACCCATGACTCGCGCGCCGTACGCCCCAAAGACCTGTACGCCGCCCTGCCCGGCGCCCGCGCGCACGGCGCCGACTTCGTCGCCCAGGCGGCGGGTCTGGGCGCGGCCGCCGTGCTCACCGACCCCTCCGGCGCCGAACGCGCCGCCGCGACCGGACTGCCGGTCCTGGTCGTGGACGACCCGCGCGGGCGGATGGGCGAGCTGGCGGCCACGATCTACGGCCGGCCGGGCCGCGACCTGCTCCAGATCGGCATCACCGGCACCTCCGGCAAGACCACCACCTCCTACCTCGTCGAGGGCGGTCTGAGGACCGCGAAGTCCACCGGACTGATCGGTACGGTCGAGACGCGCATCGGCGAGGAGCGCATCAAGTCCGAGCGCACCACCCCCGAGGCCACCGATCTGCAGGCCCTGTTCGCGGTCATGCGCGAGCGCGGTGTCGAGGCGGTGGCCATGGAGGTCTCCAGCCACGCCCTGGTGCTCGGCCGGGTCGACGGCTGCGTCTTCGACGTCGCCGTCTTCACCAACCTCAGCCCGGAGCACATGGAGTTCCACTCCGGCATGGAGGACTACTTCCGGGCCAAGGCCCAGCTGTTCACCCCCGGGCGCAGCAGGCTCGGCGTGATCAACCTCGACGACGAGTACGGGCGCCGGCTCGCCGGGGAGGCCACCGTCCCGGTCGTCACCTTCTCGGCCGAGGGCCACCCGGACGCCGACTGGCGCGCCGAGGACGTCCGGACCGGCCCGGTCGACTCCACGTTCACGGTGGTCGGCCCCGAGGGCCAAAGGATCAGCGCCCGCTCGCCGCTGCCGGGCCCGTTCAACGTGGCCAACACCCTCGCCGCCGTCGTGGCGCTGGCCGCCGCGGGCCTGGACCCGCAGACCGCCGCCGACGGCGTCGCCGCCGTGCCGGGCGTGCCGGGCCGCCTGGAGCGCGTGGACGCCGGACAGCCGTATCTGGCGGTCGTCGACTACGCGCACAAGACGGACGCCGTCGAGTCGGTCCTCAAGGCCCTGCGCAAGGTCACCAAGGGCCGGGTGCATCTCGTGCTCGGCTGCGGCGGGGACCGCGACCGGAGCAAGCGCGCGCCGATGGGCGCCGCCGCGGCCCGGTTCGCCGACACCGCCGTGCTGACCTCCGACAACCCCCGCTCCGAGGACCCGCTCGCCATTCTCGCCACCATGCTCGAGGGCGCCGCCTCGGTGCCCGCGCACGAACGCGGCGAGGTGCTCCTGTTCGAGGACCGGGCCGCCGCCATCGCCGCCGCCGTCGCCCGGGCCCGGCCCGGCGACACCGTGCTGGTCGCCGGCAAGGGCCACGAGCAGGGCCAGGACATCGCCGGAGTGGTCCGTCCCTTCGACGACCGCCAGGTGCTTCGCGAAGCCATCCAGAACACCCAGGGATGAACCTCCGTCACCACCCGGGGACGAGAATCCTGAAGGCCCAGGGATGAAAATCCAGAAGACCAGGGGATGAACTTGTGATCGCCCTCTCCCTCGCCGAGATCGCAGAAGTCGTCGGCGGGCAGATGCACGACATACCGGATCCGTCCGTGAGCGTCACCGGACCCGTCGTCCGGGACTCCCGCGAGGCGGCGCCCGGCAGCCTCTTCGTCGCCTTCGTCGGCGAACGCGTGGACGGCCACGACTTCGCCGCCGCCGCCGCCGAGGCGGGCGCGGCCGCCGTACTGGCGTCCCGGCCCGTCGGCGTGCCCGCGATCGTGGTCGAGGACGTGCAGACCGCCCTCGGCGCCCTCGCCCGCCATGTCGTGCGCCGGCTCGGTGCGACCCTTGTGGCACTGACCGGCTCCGCGGGCAAGACCAGCACCAAGGACCTCATCGCCCAGGTGCTCCGGCGCAAGGCGCCGACCGTGTTCACACCGGGCTCGCTCAACAACGAGATCGGGCTGCCGCTGACCGCGCTGAGCGCCACCGAGGAGACCAGGTTCCTCGTGCTGGAGATGGGCGCCCGCGGCATCGGCCACATCCGCTACCTCACCGGACTGACCCCGCCGAAGGTGGGCGTCGTGCTCAACGTCGGCAGCGCCCACATCGGCGAGTTCGGCGGCCGCGAGCAGATCGCCCGGGCGAAGGGCGAGCTGGTGGAGAGCCTGCCTTCCGCCGAGGAGGGCGGTGCCGCGGTCCTCAACGCCGACGACCCCCTGGTGCGGGCCATGGCCTCCCGTACGAAGGCGAAGGTGATCCTTTTCGGAGAGTCCGGCGAAGCGGACGTACGCGCCGAGAACGTGAGACTCACGGACAGCGGGCAGCCCGTCTTCCGGCTTCATACACCCTCCGGTGCATGTGATGTGACCATGCGCCTGTACGGTGAGCATCACGTGTCGAACGCGCTCGCCGCGGCCGCCGTCGCCCACGAGCTGGGCATGTCCGCGGAAGAGATCGCCACCGCGCTCTCCGAGGCGGGCTCTCTCTCCCGCTGGCGGATGGAGGTCACCGAGCGCCCGGACGGCGTGACCGTCGTCAACGACGCCTACAACGCCAACCCGGAGTCCATGCGGGCCGCCCTGCGCGCGCTCGCGGCGATGGGCCGGGGACGGCGGACCTGGGCGGTGCTCGGCAAGATGGCCGAGCTCGGGGACGAGGCGCTCGCCGAGCACGACGCGGTCGGGCGGCTCGCCGTCCGGCTCAACGTCAGCAAGCTCGTCGCAGTTGGGGGCAGGGAAGCGTCCTGGCTGCAACTGGGCGCATATAACGAGGGTTCGTGGGGTGAGGAGTCGGTGCACGTGTCCGACGCACAGGCGGCGATCGACCTGTTGCGCAGCGAGGTACGGCCGGGGGACGTCGTGCTCGTGAAGGCGTCCCGTTCGGTCGGTCTGGAGAGCGTCGCCCAGGCGCTGCTCGAGGCCGGTGCCGAGGGTGAGGTTGCCGCCCGATGATGAAGCAGATCCTGTTCGCGGGTGTCATTGGCCTCTTCCTGACCCTGATCGGCACCCCGCTGCTGATCAAGCTCCTGGCACGCAAGGGCTACGGTCAGTACATTCGCGACGACGGCCCGCGCGAGCACGCCAGCAAGCGCGGTACACCGACCATGGGCGGCATCGCCTTCATCCTGGCGACGGTCGCCGCGTACTTCCTGTCGAAGGTGATCACGGGCAAGCCCCCGACCTACACGGGTCTGCTGGTGCTGGGCCTGATGGTCGGCATGGGCCTGGTCGGCTTCCTCGACGACTTCATCAAGATCGTCAAGCGTCGTTCGCTGGGCCTGCGGGCCAAGGCGAAGATGGCCGGCCAGCTGATCTTCGGTGTCGTCTTCGCGGTGCTCGCGCTGCAGTTCCCGGACAACCGCGGCAACACCCCCGCCTCCACCAAGCTGTCGTTCATCACCGACTTCGGCTGGTCGATCGGCCCGGTGCTGTTCGTGGTCTGGGCGCTGTTCATGATCCTGGCGATGTCGAACGGCGTGAACCTCACCGACGGTCTGGACGGCCTGGCCACCGGTGCCTCGGTGCTCGTCTTCGGCGCCTACACCTTCATCGGCGTCTGGCAGTACCAGGAGTCCTGCGCCAACGCGCAGACGCTGACCAACCCGGGCGCCTGCTACGAGGTGCGCGACCCGCTCGACCTCGCGGTCGTCTCCTCCGCGCTGATGGGGGCCTGCCTCGGCTTCCTGTGGTGGAACACCTCGCCCGCCAAGATCTTCATGGGCGACACCGGCTCGCTCGCGCTCGGCGGTGTGCTCGCGGGCCTGGCGATCTGCTCGCGCACCGAGCTGCTGCTCGCGCTGCTGGGCGGCCTGTTCGTCCTCATCACCATGTCGGTGATCATCCAGGTCGGTTCCTTCCGGCTCACCGGCAAGCGCGTCTTCCGGATGGCACCGCTCCAGCACCACTTCGAACTCAAGGGCTGGTCCGAAGTGCTCGTGGTGGTCCGTTTCTGGATCATTCAGGGCGTCTGTGTCATTGTCGGACTCGGTATCTTCTACGCGGGATGGGCAGCTGACAAGTGACCGACTGGCAGGGGAAGCACGTCACCGTCGCCGGACTCGGGGTCTCCGGGGTCCCGGCGGCCAAGGTCCTCAGCGGCCTCGGCGCGAAGGTCACCGTCGTCGACGACGGCGACGACGAGCGGGCCCGGACGCAGGCCGAGGAGCTGGAGGCGCTGGGTGTCGCCGTGCGCCTGGGCGACGGTGACACCCTGCCCGACGGCACCGAGCTGATCGTCACCGCGCCCGGCTGGAGGCCGGACAAGCCGCTGTTCCTCGCCGCCGGGCGGGCCGGCGTCCCCGTCTGGGGCGACGTCGAACTCGCCTGGCGGCTGCGCGGCCGGGGCGGCCGCCAGGCCGCCCCCTGGCTCGCCGTCACCGGCACCAACGGCAAGACCACGACCGTGCGGATGCTCGCCTCCATCCTGGAGGCGGCCGGTCTGCGCACGGCCGCGGTCGGCAACATCGGCGTCTCCCTGCTGGACGCCGTCCTCGGCGGGGAGCAGTACGACGTCCTCGCCGTCGAACTCTCCAGCTACCAGCTGCACTGGGCGCCCTCCGTGCGCGCCCACTCCGCCGCCGTCCTCAACCTCGCCCCGGACCACCTCGACTGGCACGGCTCCATGGAGGCCTACGCCGCCGACAAGGGGCGCATCTACGAGGGCAACCGCGTCGCCTGCGTCTACAACGCCGCCGACAAGGCCACCGAGGACCTGGTGCGCGAGGCGGACGTCGTGGAGGGCTGCCGGGCCATCGGCTTCACCCTGGGCACCCCCGCCCCCTCCCAACTCGGCGTCGTGGACGACATCCTGGTCGACCGCGCCTTCGTCGAGAACCGGCACAGGAACGCCCAGGAGCTGGCGGAGATCTCCGACATCGGCGCGGCGGGCGCCCGTTCCGTCGCCCCGCACAACATCGCCAACGCCCTTGCCGCGGCGGCCCTCGCCCGCGCCTACGGCGTGCCGGCGGCGGCGGTCCGGGACGGTCTGCGGGTCTTCACCCCCGACGCCCACCGCATCGCGCACGTGGCCGATGTGGACGGCGTGGCCTACGTCGACGACTCCAAGGCCACCAACACCCATGCCGCCCAGGCCTCGTTGGCGTCGTACGAGTCGATCGTGTGGATCGCGGGCGGTCTGGCCAAGGGCGCGACCTTCGACGAACTGGTCGCACAGGCGGCGAAACGGCTGCGCGGTGCCGTCCTCATCGGCGCCGACCGCGCCCTGATCCGCGACGCCCTCGCGCGACACGCCCCCGAAGTACCCGTCGTCGACCTCGACCGGACCGACACTGGGGCGATGCTCCAGGCCGTCCAGGAGGCGCGGCGGCTGGCACGGCCCGGTGACACGGTCCTGCTGGCCCCGGCCTGCGCCTCCATGGACATGTTCGCCAACTACATCAAGCGCGGCGAGGCGTTCGCCCGGGCTGTGTCCGAACTCGGTGCCTGACCCCGGCCGCCTGCGCCGCCGGGCGACCTCGGGAGGGAGGCGTGGGACTCGTGAGCCGAGCCGGATTTGCGTGGCCGACGTACAGCGGAGGCCCGGATGCCCGGTAGCCCCCGAAGCCGCACGGGACGCCCGCCCGTGCAGCGGGCCGTCGCACGTCCCCCGGCCGCCGGACCGGGGGACGGGAACCCCCTGCGCAATCCGGTCGTCCGCATGCGCAGGGCCTGGGACCGCCCGCTCACGGCCTACTACCTGCTCCTCGGCGCCAGTCTGCTGATCACCGTGCTGGGGCTGGTGATGGTCTACTCGGCCTCCCAGATCACCGCGCTGCAGATGTCGCTGCCCGGCTCGTACTTCTTCCGCAAGCAGCTGCTCGCCGCCGCGATCGGCGCCGGGCTGCTGCTGGCCGCCGCCCGGATGCCGGTCAAGCTGCACCGGGCGCTGGCCTACCCGATCCTGGCCGGCGCGGTGTTCCTGATGGCGCTGGTGCAGGTGCCGGGGATAGGGGTGGCGGTCAACGGCAACCAGAACTGGATCGCGCTGGGCGGCTCCTTCCAGATCCAGCCCAGCGAGATCGGCAAGCTGGCCCTGGTGCTGTGGGGCGCCGACCTGATCGCGCGCAAGCAGGACAAGCGGCTGCTGACCCAGTGGAAACACATGCTGGTGCCGCTCGTCCCGGTCGCCTTCCTGCTGCTCGGCCTGATCATGATGGGCGGCGACATGGGGACGGCGATCATCCTCACCGCGATCCTGTTCGGCCTGCTGTGGCTGGCGGGCGCGCCCACCCGGCTGTTCATGGGCGTCCTGGCGTTCGCCGCCGTGATCGGCGCCCTTCTGATCCGGTCCAGCCCCAACCGGCTCGACCGGTTCGCCTGCGTCGGCTCCACCGACGCGGAGAAGTGCTGGCAGGCGGTGCACGGCATCTACGCCCTCGCCTCCGGCGGGCTGTTCGGCTCCGGGCTCGGCGCCAGTGTGGAGAAGTGGGGCCAACTCCCCGAAGCCCACACGGACTTCATTTTCGCCGTCACCGGTGAGGAACTGGGCCTGGCAGGCACGCTGTCGGTGCTCGTCCTGTTCGCGGCTCTAGGCTATGCGGGCATCCGCGTGGCCGGACGCACGGAGGACCTCTTCGTGAGATACGCCGCGGGAGGCGTGACCACCTGGATCACCGCTCAGGCGGTGATCAACATCGGTGCGGTGCTCGGTCTGCTGCCGATCGCCGGCGTCCCGCTCCCGCTGTTCTCCTACGGGGGGTCCGCCCTGCTGCCGACCATGTTCGCCGTCGGGCTGCTGATCGCCTTCGCGCGTGACGAGCCCGCTGCGCGGGCGGCGCTTGCCATGCGGCAACCACGCTTTGGTAGAAAGCGGACGGGAGGCCTGACGTCCGGGCGGGGATCCGACCGCGCATCCGGCCGCGGGCCTCGGAGATGGAACACGATGTGACGGCGTGCCTAGCGGCGCGTTCGTCCGGAGAGCGGTGAATTTCGGTGCATGTCGTACTCGCCGGCGGAGGTACCGCGGGCCACATCGAGCCCGCGCTCGCCCTCGCGGACGCCCTGCGCAGGCAGGATCCGACCGTGGGGATCACGGCCCTGGGCACGGAGCGCGGCCTGGAGACCCGGCTCGTGCCCGAGCGGGGCTATGAGCTCGCACTGATCCCGGCGGTGCCGCTGCCACGCAAGCCCACCCCCGAGCTGATCACCGTTCCGGGCCGGCTGCGCGGCACCATCAAGGCGGCCGAGCAGGTCCTGGAGCGCACCAAGGCCGATGTGGTGGTCGGCTTCGGCGGTTACGTCGCCCTGCCGGGCTATCTGGCGGCCAAGCGGCTCGGTATCCCCATCGTCGTCCACGAGGCCAACGCCCGCCCGGGCCTGGCCAACAAGATCGGTTCGCGCTACGCCACCCGGGTCGCCGTCTCCACCCCCGACAGCAAGCTGCGGAACGCCCGCTACATCGGCATCCCGCTGCGCCGTTCCATCGCCACCCTGGACCGGGCGGCCGTGCGGCCCGAGGCCCGGGCGGCCTTCGGGCTGGACCCCAACCTGCCCACGCTGCTGGTCTCCGGCGGCTCGCAGGGCGCCCGCCGGCTCAACGAGGTCGTCCAGCAGGTCGCGCCCAAGCTCCAGCAGGCGGGCATCCAGATCCTGCACGCGGTCGGGCCGAAGAACGAACTGCCCCAGGTGCAGCAGATGCCGGGAATGCCGCCGTACATCCCGGTAAGTTACCTTGATCGTATGGACCTCGCGTACGCCGCGGCCGACATGATGCTCTGCCGCGCCGGCGCGATGACCGTCGCCGAACTCTCCGCCGTCGGACTTCCGGCCGCCTATGTCCCGCTGCCCATCGGCAACGGCGAACAGCGGCTGAACGCCCAGCCGGTGGTCAAGGCCGGCGGCGGACTGCTGGTCGACGACGCGGAGCTCACCCCGGAGTGGGTGCTGCAGAACGTCCTGCCCGTGCTCGCCGACCCGCACCGGCTCTACCAGATGTCCCGTGCCGCCAGCGAGTTCGGCCGCCGGGACGCCGACGAGCTGCTCGTCGCCATGGTGTACGAGGCGATCGCGGCACACCGTCAGGATCATTAGGACGCCGTATGCACGGAAGGGCTTGAGAGCGTGGCCGGACCGACCGCCGCCGAACGCGGTGACCTTCAGCAGGAGTCGTCCGGCCCGCCTCGAAGCCGCCGGTTCGGACGGCCGCGCCCTCGTACGATCGTCATCCTTTCTCTGGCCGTCCTGCTCCTCAACGCCGGTGCGCTGTGGATGCTGTACGGCTCGCAGTGGACGCATGTGAAGCGCGTCTCCGTCTCCGGGACGCGGGTCCTGACCCCGCAGGAGGTGCGCGCCGTGGCGAGGGTGCGGCTGGGAAGCCCGCTGATTTCCGTCGACACCGACGCGGTCGCGGCCCGGCTGCGCGGCGAATTGTCCCGCATTGAATCGGTCGACGTCGAACGCTCGTGGCCCGACGAGATCGAGCTGAAAGTGGTCGAGCGCACTCCGGTCATGGTGGAGGAAAAGGGCGGAAAGTTCGTCGAAGTGGACCGCCACGGTGTCCGGTTCGCCACGGTTTCCCAGGCGCCGAAAGGGGTGCCGGTGCTGGAATTGTCGCTTTCCCGGTCGAGCTCGGCGGCGGCGAGCCTGCGGCGGTTCGACGAGAAGCGGCTCGTGCGCGAGGCGGTCACGGTGGCCGCCCGGATTCCCGCCGCGGTCGCCCGGGAGACGAGAGCCGTCAAGGTCCGCACCTATGACGACATCTCACTGGAGTTGAACGACGGGCGCACCGTCGCCTGGGGGAGCAGCGAGCACAGCCCTCTGAAGGCCCGTGCGCTCACCGCGTTGATGAAAGCGGCACCCGAGGCCCGGCACTTCGACGTCAGGGTTCCCACCGCCCCTGCGTCATCAGGGAGTTGACGGGTATCCAGGCAGGCCAGCACCCTGGCTGGGCAGCGCTATGCCTGATCACATAGGGTGAAAAGAAAAACGGGAGGTTCGGCGTGTTCGTTGAACGGGCGCCACGTGTCGACTTAGTGTCCTGTTCCGAGGACTTCAGGGAACAGACACACTGGTAACCCTAAACTTCAGGGTTAGGGTTCGGGTCGGCATTCGGACCGTCCCATTCGGCATCAGTCGCCGGTTCGCGGCAGGACCGCGGACGGCGACACGTAACTCGAGGCGAGAGGCCTTCGACGTGGCAGCACCGCAGAACTACCTCGCAGTCATCAAAGTCATCGGTGTCGGCGGCGGTGGTGTCAATGCCATCAACCGGATGATCGAGGTCGGTCTCAAGGGCGTCGAGTTCATCGCCATCAACACCGACGCGCAGGCTCTGTTGATGAGCGATGCCGACGTCAAGCTCGACGTCGGCCGCGAACTCACCCGCGGACTCGGCGCCGGCGCCAATCCGGCCGTGGGCCGCAAGGCCGCCGAGGACCACCGCGAGGAGATCGAGGAGGTCCTCAAGGGGGCCGACATGGTCTTCGTGACGGCCGGGGAAGGCGGCGGCACCGGCACCGGCGGCGCGCCCGTCGTGGCCAACATCGCTCGTTCGCTCGGTGCCCTCACCATCGGCGTGGTCACGCGCCCGTTCACCTTCGAGGGACGGCGCCGCGCCAACCAGGCCGAGGACGGCATCGCCGAGCTCCGGGAAGAGGTCGACACCCTCATCGTCATCCCCAACGACCGGCTGCTGTCCATCTCGGACCGCCAGGTCAGCGTGCTCGACGCGTTCAAGTCCGCGGACCAGGTGCTGCTGTCCGGTGTGCAGGGCATCACCGACCTGATCACCACCCCCGGCCTGATCAACCTGGACTTCGCCGATGTGAAGTCGGTCATGTCCGAGGCCGGTTCGGCCCTGATGGGCATCGGCTCGGCCCGCGGCGACGACCGCGCGGTGGCCGCCGCCGAGATGGCGATCTCCTCGCCGCTGCTGGAGGCCTCCATCGACGGCGCCCGGGGCGTGCTGCTGTCCATCTCCGGCGGCAGCGACCTCGGTCTGTTCGAGATCAACGAGGCCGCCCAGCTGGTCAGCGAGGCCGCGCACCCCGAGGCCAACATCATCTTCGGCGCGGTCATCGACGACGCCCTCGGCGACGAGGTCCGGGTCACCGTGATCGCGGCCGGGTTCGACGGCGGCCAGCCGCCCGCCCGCCGGGACAACGTCCTCGGCTCGACCGCCTCCCCCTCCGCCTCCCCGGCCCCGGTCCGCCGCGAGGAGCCGACGCCGGTGCGGCAGCCGGAGAGCCGTCCGACCTTCGGCACGCTGGGCAGCGTGACGCCGAAGGAGGAGCCGGAGCCCGTCGCTCCGGAGCCGGCGCGCGACCTGCCTCCCGCCGCCCCGCCGGTCACGCCGCCGCGGCCCGCCTACACGGACAGCGCGGCCGAGGAACTGGACGTACCGGACTTTCTCAAGTGATAGGACAGCACGACACCGTGAACGGCGCGCACTTCGCCTTCACCGACCGGTGGGGCGGAGTGAGCGCCGTTCCGTACGAGGAGCTGAACCTCGGTGGCGCGGTGGGCGACGACCCCGCCGCCGTGCGCGCCAACCGGGAGCGGGCCGCCCGGGCCCTCGGACTGGACCCGGACCGGGTGGTCTGGATGAACCAGGTGCACGGCGCGGAGGTGGCGGTGGTGGACGGCCCGTGGACGGACGCCGCCGGCATCCCGTCCGTCGACGCGGTGGTGACCAGGCAGCGGGGGCTCGCCCTCGCCGTGCTGACCGCGGACTGCGTGCCGGTGCTGCTGGCCGACCCGGTGGCCAAGGTGGCCGCCGCGGCCCACGCCGGACGGCCCGGCCTGGTGGCCGGGGTGGTCCCCGCCGCCGTGCGCGCCATGATCCGGCTCGGTGCCGAGCCGGACCGGATCGTCGCCCGCACCGGCCCCGCCGTGTGCGGCCGGTGCTACGAGGTTCCGGAGGCGATGCGCGCGGAGGTGGCCGCCGTCGAGCCGGCGGCGTACGCCGAGACGAGCTGGGGCACACCGGCCGTCGATGTGAGCGCCGGGGCGCACGCGCAGCTGGAGCGCCTCGGGGTGCACGACCGGCAGCAGTCGCCGGTGTGCACACGGGAGTCGAAGGATCACTTCTCGTATCGCCGCGACCGCACCACCGGTCGGCTCGCGGGCTATGTCTGGCTGGACTGATGGGGCACGACGGAGGCATGACGGACCACAAGGACGACCGCAGGGACGAACTCGCGGCGAATCTGGCGAAGGTGGAGCGGCGCATCGCCGATGCGTGCGCCGCCGCGGGCCGGTCGCGCGAGGAGGTGACCCTTGTCGTGGTCACCAAGACCTACCCGGCCTCGGATGTGCGGATCCTGTCGGAGCTCGGTGTACGTCATGTGGCCGAGAACCGGGACCAGGAGGCGGCACCCAAGGCCGCCGAATGTGCGGATTTGCCCCTTACTTGGCACTTTGTCGGTCAACTTCAGACCAATAAGGTGCGATCCGCGGTCGGTTATGCCGATGTCGTGCAGTCCGTCGACCGCGCCCGGCTGGTCACGGCACTCTCGAAGGAGGCCGTGCGGGCGGGACGCGAGGTGGGCTGCCTCATCCAGGTCGCGCTGGACGCGGGGGAGAGGGACCGGGGAGAGCGGGGAGGTGTGGCACCCGAGGGAGTCGAGGAGCTGGCCGACCTGGTCGCACGGTCCGAGGGGCTGCGGCTCGACGGGCTGATGACCGTCGCCCCGCTGACCGGCGAGTACGCCGGCCGTCAACGGGCGGCGTTCGAGCGGCTCATGGATTTGTCGACCGACCTGCGCAGAGCCCATCCGGCTGCCACCATGGTCTCGGCAGGGATGAGCGGGGACCTCGAGGACGCCGTGGCGGCCGGAGCGACACATGTGCGCGTCGGCACCGCGGTACTCGGAGTCCGCCCCAGGCTCAGGTAACGTCGCCAAGAAGTCGGACCACAGCAGAAAATATGGTCAATACCGCCGGACACGGCGCAACGACCTCGTGGATCGCGGGCACTTGGCGGTCGTCAGCGGATCCACCACAGAGCGGAGGACTCAGAGCATGGCCGGCGCGATGCGCAAAATGGCGGTCTACCTCGGCCTCGTGGAGGACGATGGGTACGACGGCCGGGGATTCGACCCCGATGACGACTTCGAGCCCGAGCTGGACCCGGAGCCCGAGCGTGACCGCCGACGGCACGAGCCGTCTCATTCCTCACATGGAACACACGGTGCACACCAGCCCCAAAGGGATGAATCGGTACGCGCGGTGCAGCCTCCGGCGCCGCGCGAGCCGGTGTCCCCCTCGACTTCGCTTCCGGCGGAATCCGGGCGTCCGGCGCGCATCGCGCCCGTGGCATCCATCACACAAGAACGCGCGAGCCTGGAGAAGAACGCACCGGTGATCATGCCCAAGGTCGTGTCGGAACGTGAACCGTACCGGATCACCACACTTCACCCCCGGACCTACAACGAGGCCCGTACCATCGGGGAACACTTCCGCGAGGGCACGCCGGTGATCATGAATCTGACTGAGATGGACGACACAGATGCCAAGCGACTTGTCGACTTTGCGGCGGGTTTGGTGTTTGGTCTTCACGGCAGCATCGAGCGGGTGACGCAGAAGGTGTTCCTGTTGTCGCCTGCTAACGTCGATGTCACGGCGGAGGACAAGGCCCGCATCGCAGAGGGCGGGTTCTTCAACCAGAGCTGAGAGCACTACCGGCACCGGCGGAAGCCGGCACGACAGGGGAGAGGGAAGCACCGGTCATGGATGTAGCCCTGGAGGTTCTCTACATCGCACTGATGGTCTTCCTCATCGTGCTCATCTTCCGGCTGGTCATGGACTATGTGTTCCAGTTCGCGCGCTCATGGCAACCCGGCAGGGCGATGGTGGTCGTTCTGGAGGCCACCTACACTGTCACCGATCCACCACTGAAGCTTCTGCGGCGATTCATCCCGCCGCTGCGTCTCGGGGGCGTGGCGCTAGACCTGTCCTTCTTCGTTCTGATGATCATCGTCTACATCCTGATCTCCATCGTGGGAAGCCTCGCGAGGTGACCTGTGGACGATACGGTCTTGCCGACTGCCGATGACTACCTTGAGGTGAAGAGATGCCGTTGACCCCCGAGGACGTGCGGAACAAGCAGTTCACGACCGTCCGCCTCCGGGAAGGCTATGACGAGGACGAGGTCGATGCCTTCCTCGACGAGGTCGAAGCCGAGCTGACCCGTCTGCTCCGCGAGAACGAGGATCTGCGCGCCAAGCTGGCCGCCGCCACGCGTGCTGCTGCCCAGAACCAGCAGAACATGCGCAAGCCCCCGGAGGACCAGCCGCAGGGCCAGCAGGGGATGCGCGGGCCTGGCGCTCCGGTCCCCGCCGGGATATCGGGCCCGCCGCAGCAGCAGATGGGCGGCGGCCCCATGGGCGGCCCGCCCCAGCTGCCGAGCGGTGCCCCGCAGCTTCCCGCCGGCCCGGGCGGCCAGGGTCCCGGCGGTCCGATGGGCCAGGGTCCCGGCGGACCCATGGGCGGCCCGATGCAGGGCATGGGTCCCGGCGGACCCATGGGCGGCCCGATGGGCCCGATGGGCGGCCCCGGCGGCGACAGCGCCGCACGCGTCCTGTCGCTGGCCCAGCAGACCGCCGACCAGGCGATCGCCGAGGCGCGCGCCGAGGCCAACAAGATCGTGGGCGAGGCCCGTTCGCGTGCCGAGGGGCTGGAGCGTGACGCCCGGGCCAAGGCCGACGCGCTGGAGCGGGACGCGCAGGAGAAGCACCGTGTGGCCATGGGCTCCCTGGAGTCCGCCCGCGCCACGCTGGAGCGCAAGGTCGAGGACCTGCGGGGCTTCGAGCGCGAGTACCGCACGCGTCTGAAGTCGTACCTGGAGTCGCAGCTGCGCCAGCTGGAGGCCCAGGCCGACGACTCGCTGGCCCCGCCGCGGACCCCGGCGACCGCGTCTCTGCCGCCGTCCCCGGCGCCCTCCATGGCTCCGGCCGGTTCGAGCTCCCCGTCGTTCGGCGGCAACCAGTCGGTGGGCAGCGGACCGAACCAGTCCGGCGGACCGTCCTTCGGCGGACAGCAGCAGATGTCCCCGGCGATGACCCAGCCGATGGCGCCGGTGCGCCCGCAGGGTCCCTCGCCGATGGGTCAGGCGCCGTCGCCCATGCGGGGCTTCCTGATCGACGAGGACGACAACTGACAACTGAACAGCTCGTGACGCGTTGCGCGTGACGAGGTAGGCATCGGCAGCCTGCGAGAACGGCCCCGGAGGATCTCCCTCCGGGGCCGTTCTCGCGTGTGCGGCTCCATGAGCGGGACCTGTGGGGTGTGCGGGGGCCTTCCGCCCCCCCCGGGCACGGCCCCCTCGGCAGGGCGCAGGGGGAGGCAGCCCACCGCACCTTTGAACAGACGGGTGGGGGCGGGCCGGGGAGCGAAGTCCCCGGGCCGCCCCCGAAGAGCCGTGCCTACGCCTTGCGGAGGCGGAAGGTCAGGGACAGCCCCTCGTCGGTGAAGGCCTCCCCGAAGGTGTCGTCCCCCTCTCCCCGGGCGAAGTCCGTCGCCAGGACCTCCTCGGCGATGAGACCGGCGTGCTCGCTCAGTGCGGCGACCGTCGCCGGGTCCGCCGAGGTCCAGCGGAGCGCGATGCGGTCGGCCACGTCGAGGCCGCTGTTCTTGCGGGCCTCCTGGATGAGGCGGATCGCGTCCCGGGCCAGGCCCGCACGCCGCAGTTCCTCCGTGATCTCCAGGTCCAGGGCCACCGTCGCGCCCGCGTCGGACGCCACCGACCAGCCCTCGCGCGGGGTCTCCGTGATGATCACCTCGTCGGGGGAGAGGGTGATGGTCTCACCGTCCACCTCCACCGACGCCGTGCCCTCCCGCAGGGCCAGCGACAGCGCCGCCGCGTCCGCGTTCGCGATGGCCTTGGCCACGTCCTGGACCCGCTTGCCGAACCGCTTGCCCAGCGCCCGGAAGTTGGCCTTCGCGGTGGTGTCCACCAGGGACCCGCCGACCTCGCTCAGCGACGCCAGGGAGGAGACGTTCAGCTCCTCCGCGATCTGCGCGCGCAGCTCCTGGCCCAGGGACTCGAAGCCCGCCGCCGCGATCAGCGCGCGCTTGAGCGGCTGGCGCGTCTTGACGCCCGACTCCGCACGCGTGGCACGGCCCAGCTCCACCAGCCGCCGCACCAGCGCCATCTGCTGCGACAGCTCCGGGTCGACCGCCGACAGGTCCGCCTCCGGCCAGGTGGCCAGGTGCACCGACTCCGGCGCCCCCGGGGTCACCGGCACCACCAGGTCCTGCCAGACCCGCTCGGTGATGAAGGGGGTGATCGGCGCCATCAGCCGGGTCAGCGTCTCCAGCACCTCGTGCAGCGTGCGCAGCGCGGCCTTCTCGCCCTGCCAGAAGCGGCGGCGCGAGCGGCGGACGTACCAGTTGGACAGGTCGTCGATGAACGCCGACAGCAGCTTGCCGGCGCGCTGGGTGTCGTACCCCTCCAGCGCCTGGGTGACCTGGTCGGTCAGCCCGTGCAGCTCACCGAGCAGCCAGCGGTCCAGCAGCGGGCGGTCGGCCGGGGCCGGGTCGGCCTCGGAGGGGGCCCAGCCGGACGTACGGGCGTACAGGGCCTGGAAGGCGACCGTGTTCCAGTACGTCAGGAGCGTCTTGCGGACGACCTCCTGGATGGTGCCGTGCCCCACCCGGCGGGCCGCCCACGGCGAGCCGCCGGCCGCCATGAACCAGCGCACCGCGTCCGCGCCGTGCTGGTCCATGAGCGGGATCGGCTGGAGGACGTTGCCCAGGTGCTTGGACATCTTCCGGCCGTCCTCGGCGAGGATGTGCCCCAGGCACACGACGTTCTCGTAGGAGGACCTGCCGAAGACCAGCGTGCCGACCGCCATCAGCGTGTAGAACCAGCCGCGGGTCTGGTCGATGGCCTCGCAGATGAACTGCGCCGGGTAGCGGGACTCGAACAGCTCCTTGTTCTTGTACGGGTAGCCCCACTGCGCGAACGGCATCGACCCCGAGTCGTACCAGGCGTCGATGACCTCCGGCACGCGCGTGGCCGTCCTGCCGCACTGCGGGCAGGGGAAGGCGACCTCGTCGATGAACGGGCGGTGCGGGTCCAGCGCCGACTGGTCGGTGCCGGTCAGCTCGGTCAGCTCCGCGCGGGAGCCGACACAGGTGAGGTGGCCGTCCTCGCAGCGCCAGATCGGCAGCGGGGTGCCCCAGTAGCGGTTGCGGGACAGCGCCCAGTCGATGTTGTTGTTCAGCCAGTCGCCGTACCGGCCGTGCTTGACGTTCGAGGGGAACCAGGTGGTCTTCTCGTTCTCCGCCAGCAGCTGGTCCTTGATCGCGGTGGTACGGATGTACCAGGACGGCTGGGCGTAGTACAGCAGCGCGGTGTGGCAGCGCCAGCAGTGCGGATAGCTGTGCTCGTACGGCAGGTGCCGGAAGAGCAGACCGCGCTCGGCGAGGTCCTCGGTGAGCTTCTCGTCGGCCTTCTTGAAGAAGACGCCGCCGACCAGCGGCAGGTCCTCCTCGAAGGTGCCGTCCGGGCGGACCGGGTTGACCACGGGCAGCCCGTAGGAGCGGCAGACCTTCAGGTCGTCCTCACCGAAGGCGGGGGACTGGTGGACCAGGCCCGTACCGTCCTCGGTGGTGACGTACTCGGCGGTGACCACGAAGTGGGCCGGCTCGGGGAACTCGACCAGCTCGAAGGGACGCCGGTAGGTCCAGCGCTCCATCTCGGCACCGGTGAAGGTCTCGCCCGTGGGCTCCCAGCCCTCGCCGAGCGCCTTGCCGAGGAGCGGTTCGGCGACGACCAGCTGCTCCTCGCCGTTCGTCGCGACGACATAGGTCACCTCGGGGTGCGCGGCCACCGCGGTGTTGGACACCAGCGTCCAGGGGGTGGTCGTCCACACCAGGAGCGAGGCCCGGCCGGCCAGCGGACCGGAGGTGAGCGGGAAGCGGACGTAGACGGACGGGTCGACGACCGTCTCGTAGCCCTGGGCCAGCTCGTGGTCGGACAGGCCCGTGCCGCAGCGCGGGCACCAGGGGGCCACACGGTGGTCCTGGACCAGCAGGCCCTTGTTGAAGATCTCCTTCAGGGACCACCAGACGGAGTCGATGTACTCCGGGTCCATGGTGACGTACGCGTCGTCGAGGTCGACCCAGTAGCCCATGCGGGTCGTCAGCTCGGCGAAGGCGTCGGTGTGCCGGAGCACGGACTCGCGGCACTTGGCGTTGAACTCGGCGATGCCGTACTTCTCGATGTCCTGCTTGCCGGTGAAGCCGAGCTCCTTCTCGACCGCCAGTTCCACCGGCAGGCCGTGGCAGTCCCACCCCGCCTTGCGCGTGACGTGGTAGCCGCGCATGGTGCGGAAGCGGGGGAAGACGTCCTTGAAGACACGCGCCTCGATGTGGTGGGCGCCCGGCATGCCGTTGGCCGTGGGCGGTCCCTCGTAGAACACCCACTCGGGGCGGCCCTCGGACTGCTCCAGGCTCTTGGCAAAGATCTTCTGCTCGCGCCAGAAGTCGAGCACGGCGTGCTCGAGCGCGGGCAGGTCGATCTGAGCGGGCACCTGACGGTACTGCGTCATCGATCTTCCTCCGGCGGATGTCCTGCCTTCCGTCGGAGGGACGAGAGCTTTGCTGCCTCACGCCGCGTGCGGCGCGCTCCCGCGGTACCACCCTCCTTGGCCCCCCGGTGCGCCGTACGCTCCGGTGAACCCCCTCATTGGAATCGCGAAGCCGGTTCTACTGACCCTCGGGCTGCCCCTCGGGCGTTCTTCCGGCGGCTCCGGGGTGATCTTCACGTCGCGCTCGCCCCCGGGCTCCCACCGTCCCCGGGTCGCTCTGGGCTGCGTACGGCGCTACTCGTCCCCATCAACGCTTTTCGCTCCGCCCAGTGTACGGCGCCCGAAGGACGGCGGCCGACCGGTTTCCCCGGACGGGCACTGACCCGAATGGCGTGGTGGAGGCGTTCGGACCGCAGGAAGCGCGGCTGAACGGATTACCCGGCGAAGAGCTGGGCACAACGCATTCATGTCGGTCCCGCGGCACGTGCGGGGCGGGCGGATCGGGCGGCGTGCCCCGTTGCCGCGGGACTCGAGTCGATTTATCGTCCCAGCACGATTCGCGAACAAGATCACAATATGTGAAGGGGCCGCGGCCATGGTGGCGAAGAAGACCGCCGAGCAGTCGGCGTCCGGCAGGTCCCGGAGCACCGGTGCCACCGGCGACGAGGTCGGAAGGCCCACTCGGGCGGTGGCCCGAGCCACGGCCGCGAAGGAGGCGGCGGCCATGAGGAAACCGCCCGCAGCAGGGTCCGCCGGGGCCGCGCAGGCATCCTCTGCGCAGGGCAGGCGGAGGACGGCTGCGAAGACGACGGACGCGAGGAGGACCGGGGCGGCGCAGCCCCCGCCGGAGCGGACCGCGCCGGGGACACCGGACCCGAAGGAGCCGGCGGAGGAGAGGTCCGCCCGCAGGGAGCCCCGCACCCGGGGCGCCGGCAGGAGCACCGGCAGGAAGAGCACGGCCAAGAAGACGGGCGCGGCGCGGGCCGCACGGCAGACGGGAGCCACGACGGTGGTTGCGAAGAAGACGTCCGAGACGGCCGCGACGGAGAAGACCGCCGTCCCCAAGGCGCGCATCGCCGCGGTGGTGGACCCGGCCGACCTCCCCGTGCGTCCGGGCGAGGACCCCTGGACCCCGGAGGAGGTCGCCGAGGCGCGCGCGGAGCTGCAGTCCGAGACGGAACGGCTGCGCAGCGAGATCAGCTCCTCCGAGGCGTCCCTCGCGGGCCTGATGCGGGACTCCGGCGACGGCGCGGGGGACGACCAGGCCGACACCGGTACCAAGAACATCACGCGTGAGCACGAGATGGCGCTGACCGCCAACGCGCGTGAGATGCTCACCCAGACCGAGCGTGCCCTGCAACGGCTCGACGCGGGCACCTACGGTCTGTGCGAGAACTGCGGCAACCCCATCGGCAAGGCCCGTATGCGGGCCTTCTCGCGGGCCACCCTGTGCGTGGAGTGCAAGCAGAAGCAGGAACGCCGGTACTGATCGTCCTTCGAGGGGTGCCGTAGTCTCGTCCTCAGTCAGGTACCTAGGTCGAGGGACTCACGTGGCAGAGGCGGAGCGCATCATCGGTACGCCGGACACCCCGCACGCAGCAGGGGACGAGCAGGAGAGGCCGGGCGGGAGCACCGTGCCCGGCCGGCCGTCCGGGGCCGAGGGGGCACAGGCCCCGGCCGACGGCCCCGGCACCGACGGTACGGCGGGGGAGAACAAGGAGAACAAGGAGGACGAGGAGAGCGGGGCGGCCGAGGAGGCCAGGACGGCCACGGCGGTCAAGACGGCCGAGAAGGACGCGAAGGCCGAGACGGGCGAGACAGCCGGGACGACCGGGGCGGACGAGGACCGGAAGGCCGGGTCCGCCGGGGCGGCAGGGGCGCCCGAGGCGTCCGGGACACCCGCTTCTTCCTCCTCCACGGACTCCTCCCGCACGGACGAGCCACAGGACGCCGCCGCGGCGGCCCGGCCCCGCGGCCCGCGCCGGATCGCCGTGCTGTTCGTGGTCGCCGCCGTCGCCTACGCCCTGGACCTGATCAGCAAGATGATCGTGGTCGCCAAGCTGGAGCACCGCCCGCCGATCCGTCTCATCGGCGACTGGCTGCAGCTGGAGGCGATCCGCAACGCGGGCGCGGCCTTCGGCTTCGGGGAGGCCTTCACCGTGATCTTCACGGTCATCGCGGCCGTCGTGATCGTGGTGATCGTCCGTCTCGCCCGCAAGCTCTACAGCGTGCCCTGGGCCATCGCGCTCGGCCTGCTGCTCGGCGGTGCGCTGGGCAACCTCACCGACCGGATCTTCCGTGCGCCCGGTGTCTTCGAGGGCGCGGTCGTCGACTTCATCTCGCCCAAGCACTTCGCCGTCTTCAACCTCGCCGACTCGGCGATCGTCTGCGGCGGCATCCTGATCGTGCTGCTCTCCTTCCGGGGCCTGGACCCGGACGGGACCGTCCACAAGGACTGAGGGCCGGACCGGGGGCCGAGGCCGCCCGAGGCGGCCGGACCGGGGCCCGGCAGGCGCGTACGGAGCCCTCCGGTCCGTCCGGCATACTCGACGGGGTGAGCACGATTCCCGAGATCCGTACCCTGCCTGTGCCCGACGGCCTGGAGGGCGAGCGCGTCGACGCCGCCATCTCCCGTATGTTCGGTTTCTCCCGTACGAAGGCGGCGGAGCTGGCCGCCGCGGGCAAGGTGCTGGTCGACGGCGCGGTGGTCGGCAAGTCCGAGCGGGTGCGCGGCGGGGCCTGGCTCGAGGTCGAGATGCCGCAGGCGCCCGCGCCCGTGCGCGTCGTCGCCGAGCCGGTCGAGGGCATGGAGATCGTGCACGACGACGAGGACGTCGTCGTGATCGCCAAGCCGGTCGGCGTCGCCGCCCACCCCAGCCCCGGCTGGTCCGGGCCGACGGTCGTCGGCGGTCTCGCCGCCGCCGGCTACCGCATCGCGACGTCCGGTGCCGCCGAGCGCCAGGGCATCGTGCACCGCCTGGACGTCGGCACCTCCGGCCTGATGGTGGTGGCCAAGTCCGAGTACGCGTACACGTCGCTCAAGCGCCAGTTCAAGGAGCGCACCGTCGACAAGCGCTACCACGCCCTCGTCCAGGGTCACCCGGACCCGACCAGCGGCACCATCGACGCCCCCATCGGCCGGCATCCGACCCACGACTACAAGTGGGCGGTCACCGCCGACGGCAAGCCCTCCGTCACCCACTACGACCTGATCGAGGCCTTCCGCGCGGCCTCCCTGCTCGACATCAAGCTGGAGACCGGCCGCACCCACCAGATCCGCGTCCACATGTCCGCCTACCGCCACCCCTGCGTCGGCGACCTGACCTACGGGGCCGACCCCACGCTCGCCCGGCGGCTCGGGCTCACCCGCCAGTGGCTGCACGCCGTGCGGCTCGGCTTCGAGCACCCCGCCGACGGCCGGTGGGTGGAGTTCACCAGCGACTACCCCGAGGACCTGCGGAAGGCCCTGGACCAGGTCCGTGAGGAGACCTACGCGTGAGCGCGCCGTACACGGTGCGCGTCGCCGAGGACGTCGCCGACCGGGAGGCCTGCCTCGCGGTGCGCAAGGAGGTCTTCGTCGTCGAGCAGGGCGTCCCGCAGGACCTCGAGTACGACGCCCACGACGCCGGGGCCGTGCATGTGCTGGCGGTCCGCGAGGACGGCGTACCGCTCGGCACCGGGCGGCTGCTGCACGGCGAGGCCGCCGCCGCCCGGACCGGCGGGGACGAGTCGGCCGGCTCCCTGGGGCGGCTCGCCGTCGTCCGGGAGGCACGCGGGCGGGGCATCGGCGCGGCCCTGGTGCGCGCCCTGGAGGAGGCGGCCCGCGCGCGTGGCCTCACGGCGGTGGACCTGCATGCGCAGACCCATGCGCTCGGCTTCTACGAGCGGCTGGGATACACGGCGTACGGGCCGGAGTTCTCCGAGGCGGGCATCCCGCACCGGGCGATGCGGCGCACGGTGTAGACCCGGTGCCGGGGGCGTCCGGCGCTCCCCGGCCCGCGGCCGGGCACCGGCCCGGGGAGCGCGGTGCGGACCGGGCACCACGCGTCCGGGCGTGCGCGCCTCGCGGTGGCCCGCGGCCGGCGTGGGTACGCTCGGACCATGAGTCGCAACGTCGTCATCAGCGGGGGCGGCACGGGGATCGGACTCGCCGCGGCACGGGCCTTCGCGGACGGCGGGGACCAGGTCCTGCTGCTCGGACGGCGGGAGGAGGTGCTGCGCCGGGCCCGGGTGCCGGGCGCGCTGACGTGCGCCGCCGATCTGAGCGACGTGGCGGGCGTGCGGAAGGCCGCCCGGTTCGTGGCCGACGAACTCGGGGCGGTGGACGTGCTGATCCACAGCGCCGGGGGATCGGGACGGCTGGAGCCGCAGGTGGAGCGGGACGATCCGCTCGACCGCGTCGCCGACCACTGGCTGGTCAACTTCCGGCTCAACACCCTGACCGCCGTGCTGCTCACCGAGGCCCTGGAGGACCGGCTCGCCGAGCCGGGCGGCCGGGTGCTGTTCCTCAGCTCCATCGCCGCGTACCGGGGCTCGGGCAGCAGCGCCTACGCCGCCTCCAAGGCCGCCCTGCACCCCTACGCCCACGCCCTGGCCCGCCGGCTGGGCCCGCGCGGCATCACGGTGAACGTGGTCGCGCCGGGGTACGTCGAGGACACCGGTTTCTTCGGCGAGGGGCTGGACGAGGCCCGGCGTGCGGAGCTGATCGCCGAGACCTCCACCAGGCGCGCGGGAACCCCGGGCGACGTCGCCGCCACCCTCCACTGGCTGGCCTCCCCGGCCGCCGCCCACATCACCTCCCAGATCATCCAGGTCAACGGCGGCGCGGAACGCGGCCACTGAGCCCGCCTCGCCCGCCGTCCCCGCCGTTTCCGCCGGCAGGGGCTCCGAGCACCGGCAGGGGCTGCGGAGCGGGGCTTCAGGACAGGGACTCCGCGGCCCGGCCGCTGCCCTGCCGACGGCCGTCCCCCCGGTCGGCCGCGGCCCGTTCCCGGCCATCGGAGGAAGGCCGCTCGGCGCCGTCGCGGAACGGGGAGTGGTGGCCGGGGCAGCCCAGGGACGGTGCCACGTCGGCCGTGTTGATGCGGGGGAGGGCGTAGGGGTGGTGGGCGACGAGCCAGCGCAGAAGCTGCTCGCGGACCGTGACACGGACCGTCCAGAGGTCGCTGCCGTCCTTCGCCGTCACCAGCGCGCGTACCTCCATCGTGGTCGGTGTCGTGTCCGTGACCACCAGGTTGTAGGCGCGGCCGTCCCAGGCCGGGCACTCGCGCAGGATGTCGCGCAGCTGCTCGCGCATCGCGTCCAGGGGCGCCGAGTGGTCCAGGTGGAAGAAGACCGTGCCGGTCATCTGCGAGCCGCCGCGGGACCAGTTCTCGAACGGCTTGGAGGTGAAGTACGAGACCGGCATGGTGATCCGGCGCTCGTCCCAGGTCCGTACCGTCAGGAAGGTCAGGGTGATCTCCTCGACCGTGCCCCACTCCCCCTCCACGACCACGGTGTCGCCGATCCGCACGAGGTCGCCGAAGGCGATCTGCAGCCCGGCGAACATATTGCTCAGGGTGGACTGCGCGGCGACACCGGCGACGATGCCGAGGATGCCGGCCGAGGCCAGCAGCGAGGCGCCGGCCGCGCGCATCGCCGGAAAGACCAGCAGCATCGAGGCGGCGGCCACCACGATGACGGCCGCGGAGACCACGCGCATGATCAGCTCGATCTGTGTGCGCACCCGCCGCACCCGGGCCGGGTCCCGGTGCGCGTGGGCGCTGGCGTACCGCGAGTACGAGGTCTCGACGACCGCCGCCGCGATCCGGATCACCAGCCAGGCGGCCGACCCGATCAGCACCAGGGCCAGTGTCCGGCCGATGGCGACCCGGTGCTCCGCCGGCAGCCCCGCCTGGCCGTAGGAGCCGTTCAGCAGGGCGGCGCACAGCACGAGTTGATAGGGGACGCGGGTACGGCGCAGCAGACCCCACAGCGGGGTCTCGCGGTGGCGTTCGTCGGCCTTGCGCAGCAGCAGATCGGTGACCCAGCCGATGATCAGGGCCAGGACGACCGCGCCGCCGGTCACGATCAGCGGTCGGAGTATGTTCTCCATGCCCCGTGCCTACCATGCCCGGGTTCCCGACCGGCAACGTGCGGGCACGACCTGTGACATTCGTCCCTTTCCGCGCCGGTTTCCCGGTTCCGGCCGCGGGCCGGGGCTGTCGTACCCGGCTGGCACCATGGCCTCATGAACATCATGCTCTTCCACTCGACCTACGGCCTCAGACCCGCGGTGCGGCAGGCGGCGGACCGGTTGCGCGCCGCCGGGCACACGGTGTGGACACCGGACCTCTTCGAAGGGCGCACCTTCGACTCGGTCGAGGAGGGCATGGCCTTCAAGGACGAGGTCGGCAAGGACGAGCTGCTCAAGCGGGCCGTGCTGGCCGCGGCGCCCTACTCGGAGCGGGGGCTGGTCTATGCCGGTTTCTCGCTGGGCGCGGCCGTCGCGCAGACCCTCGCCCTCGGCGACGACAAGGCACGCGGTCTGCTGCTTCTGCACGGCACCTCGGACATCGCGCCGAACGCCGGCGTGGACGGCCTGCCCGTCCAGCTGCACGTGGCCGAACCCGACCCGTTCGAGCCCGACGACTGGCTGACCGCCTGGTATCTGCAGATGGGCCGGATCGGCGCCGATGTGGAGGTCCACCGGTACCGGGGGGCGGGACACCTCTACACCGACCCCGAACTGCCGGACTACGACGAGGAGGCCGCCGAGGCCACCTGGCGGGTGGCACTCGGCTTCCTCGAGGAGCTCGGCGGGGCGTGAGACACGCCGGGCCTCAGACCGGGTCGTGGGTCCGCTCGACCTTCTGCGTGCCGCTGCGGGTGCGGTACGAACGGGCCCACGCGGAGGTCGCGTTCGGGCTGGTGCGGTCGGACAGCGCGTAGTAGTCCATCTGCACCCGGTCGGCGGTGACGTCCAGCACGCCGTAGCCGTGGCGGTCGGTGTCGACCCAGTGGACGTGCCGGTTGGCGGCGCGGATCACCGGAGCGGCGGCCGCCGAGACCGTGCCCTCGGGGGCCTTGACGATGTCGTCGAGGTTGTCGGAGGTCACCGAGGTGACCACGAACTCCGTGGCGACCGACTCCGACAGCGGATACGTACCGGCGTTCACCGGGACGTCGTTGGCCCACGCCATGTGGATGTCGCCGGTGAGGAAGACGGTGTTGCGGATGGCGTGGGAGCGCAGGTGGTCCAGCAGCTCCCGGCGGTCGTCGGTGTAGCCGTCCCACTGGTCGGTGTTGATCGCCAGGCCCTCCTGCGGCAGCCCCAGCAGCTTGGCCAGCGGCTTGAGCAGGTCCGCGGTGAGCGAGCCGACGACGAACGGGGAGATCATCACCGAGTTGCCGACCAGCCGCCAGGTGGTGTCGGAGGCCGCCAGACCGGCCTTGAGCCAGTCGAGCTGGGCGCGGCCGGTGAGGGTGCGGTCCGGGTCGTCGACCGAGCCGCTGCCCAGGGCGGCCTGCTGCGAGCGGAAGGAGCGCAGGTCCAGCAGGGAGAGATCGGCGAGCCTGCCGAAGCGCAGCCGCCGGTAGGTGGTGCCCTCGACGGCCGGGCGCACCGGCATCCACTCGAAGTAGGCCTGCTTGGCCGCCGCCTGACGGGCGCTCCAGGCGCCCTCGGCGCCCTCCGTGTGGTTGCCCGCGCCGCCCGACCAAGTGTTGTCCGCGAACTCGTGGTCGTCCCAGATCGCCACGACCGGGGCACTGCGGTGCAGCGCCTGCAGATCGGGGTCGGTCTTGTACGTCGCGTGCCGGGCGCGGTAGTCGGCGAGGGTGAGGATCTCGTGGGCGGGGGTGTGCGGCCGTACGACCCGGCCGCGGGCCGCGTACTCGCCGGACCCGTACTCGTAGATGTAGTCCCCGAGGTGCAGCCAGGCGTCCAGGTCGCCGCGGGCCGCGAGATGGCGGTAGGCGGCGAAGTGACCGGCCTCCCAGTTGGCGCAGGAGACCACGCCGAAGCGCAGACGGGGCACGGCGGCGTCGTGGGCGGGCGCGGTGCGGGTGCGGCCGACGGGGGAGTCGGTGCCGCCGGCCGAGAAGCGGAACCAGTAGTCGGTGGCCGGCTCCAGCCCCCGGACGTCGGCCTTGACGGTGTGGTCGGAGGCGGCGGTGGCGGTGACGGACCCCCTGGCGACGACGTTCGTGAACGCCCTGTCGGTGGCCACCGCCCAGCCCACCTCGATGTCCGGGCCGATCCCGGAGCCGGGTATCGCCTCGGGCACGGGGGTCACCCGGGTCCACAGCAGAACGCCGTCCGGCAGCGGGTCGCCGGAGGCGACGCCGTGCAGGAAGGCGGGTGCCCCGGTGACGGCCCGCGCGGACGACGCGGCGGTGAGCGGTCCTGCCAGAGCAGCAGTGGCCGCCGCGGCCTTGACGACCGTACGGCGGCGTGGAGCAAGGGAGTTGAGGCTCTCGAAGGATCTGTGTCGACTGGTCACGGCCGATCAGATTACTGACCGGTACATGCAAAGAGCGGGCGAACGGCAAAAGTTTCGCCCGCTCTTCGACGCGGGGTGCACCGCACAGGGCGTCACGCCCCACAGGGCGTCACCCCGCGGACGGCGTCAGCCCTTCAGCGCCTTGTCGATCGCGGCGGTGAACTCCTCGACCGTCATCGGGGTGTTCTGCCCGTCGCTGCCCGTGACCTTCTTGCCGTCCATCACCAGGCTCGGGGTGCCGGTGAGGCCGTACTTCTCGCTGTCCTCGTCGAACTTCTTGCTCATGACCAGCGCCCACTTGTCGAAGGTGCCGTTCTTGACGTCGTTCTGGAAGGTCTTGTTGTCCTTCAGGGCGTCGACGGTGTCCGCCACCTTGAACAGGTAGGACTCGTCCTTGAACTTGTCCTCGCTCTCCTCGGGGTGGAACTTGGCCGAATAGAGCGCCGTCTTGTACTCGAGGAAGGCCTCGGGGCTCACGTTCAGCGCGGCCCCCAGCGCGCTCAGCGCCTTGCGGGACCCCTCGCCCTGGAGGCCCTTGTCGAGGAAGGAGGCCCCGACGAACTGCAGCTTGTACTTGCCCGCGTCGAGGTCCTTCTTGATGGTCGGGCCCAGGGTCTGCTCGAACTGGGCGCAGACGGGGCAGCGCGGGTCCTCGTACACGACGAGGGTCTTCTCGGCGGAGTCCTTGCCGATGACGACCGTCGTGCCGTCCTTGCCCGAGGTGTTGGCCGGGGCGACGACCTCCTTCTGCTCCTGCGCGGCCTCCCAGCGGGTGGGCTTGTTGGCCTGGACGACGGCGTAGCCGATGCCGCCGGCCGCCGCCACCACGGCTATGGCCGAGCAGACGACGACGATCTGCCGCTTGATCTTGGCCCGCTTGGCCTCGCGCTCGCGCTGGGCGCGCAGCCGCTCCCGGGCCGCCCTCTTGGCCTCCTGGCTGTTCCGCTTGCTCATGTCGGTGTTCTCCTGTGGGGCGCGCAGCCGTCGTGCGCGCGATGACGGGACATGGGAATGGGACTGTCGGACTCGGAGGGCCGCCGTTCACGTTCGGACGGCGGCGGGGGCCGAGCACGGCGGTCCACGCCGTCCCAGGGAGTGCACGAGCAGACGGGTGCGCAGGGCGCAGTGGTGGAACGCGGGACGCGCCGGGCGGCGCGTCCCCGGGGGTCGGCGGGCCGTGACCGCCGCCACCGCGACCAGCAGCGGACGGAACGTCGTCGCGGTCACCGCGCGCAGCAGCTGGGCCAGCGCCCGCTCCCCGCGGTGCAGCCAGCCGGCCGCGAGCAGACCGACGCCGATGTGCGCGGCCAGCAGCAGCCAGGCGGTGGCCGGGTCGGCGTCGGCGAGCAGGGCGGCCGGCCCGTCGGCGTCGGCGCCGGTCATCCGGGCCAGCGGGGCGCCCACATGGGTGTCCTCGCCGCACAGCAGGTCGAAGCCCACCGAGCGCAGGGGACCGGCGACCGGGCCGCCCGCGGCGCCGTAGCAGAGGTGCTGGCCGGTGGTGAAGACGGTGTCGGCGGCCAGCTCCAGCGGGATCAGCAGGGCGGCGATCCGCCCGAAGCCGCACTCGCGGCCGGCCAGGGCGTAGGCGAGCGCGAACACGGCGACCGCGACCGCGGTCACCGTGCTCAGCGGCAGCGGAACCTGGGACAGCAGCACGTGCGACGCGGTGCTGAGCGTCACGACCATGGCCGTGAACAGCGCCGCGCGCACGGCTCTGAGCTGGATCCCGGATATGTCCATACGAGGGAAGAGTGTGTCACGTGGGTCCGTAAGGCCCTGCTAAGGGTTCTGCCGCCGCCCTGTTTTGTCCACAGGTCCGTCCGCCCACGGGCCCGGCTTTTCCTGCAGCCCCGGGACCTGTCCGCCGCGGAGCAGGTCCACGAAGATCCGGTGGTCGGCACGCGCGCGTGCCCCGTAGGCGTGCGCGAAGTCGACCAGCAGGGGCACGAAGCCCTCCTCGTCGCCCGCGATCGCCGCGTCGATGGCCCGTTCGGCGGGGAACGGCACCAGCGACTCGCCGGAGGGGTCGTCCGCCGCCGCGTGCATGGCGGCCGTGGCCCGGCCCAGGTCGGCGACCACCTGGGCCATCTCCTCCGGGTCGTCGATGCCCTCCCAGTCCAGGCCGACGGCGTACGGCGAGACCTCGGACACCACCTGGCCCGCGCCGTCCAGCTCGGTCCAGCCCAGCCATGGGTCGGGGTGCTCCTGCAGGGCGCGCCGGCAGACCACCGTGCGGTGACCCTCGTGCACGAAGCGGTCGCGGATCGCCGGATCGGTGACGTACCGGGCGACCGCGGGGCTCCGCGCCTGCCTGATGGTGATCACCACGTCGTCCTCCAGGGCGTCGCTGTGCCCCTCCAGGAGGATGTCGTACGAGAGCCGGCCGGCCGGGCCCGACCCGATGCCGCGGCGGCCGACGACGTCCTTGACCCGGTAGGACTCCGGGCGGGCCAGCGACGCGTCCGGCAGCGTCTCCAGATAGCCGTCGAAGGCCGCGAGCACCTTGTAGCGGGTGGCCGCGTCCAGCTCGATCGCGTCGCCGCCGGAGGTGAAGCGGCGCTCGAAGTCGCGGATCTCGGTCAGGGACTCCAGCAGCCCCAGACGGGTCAGGGAGCGGGCGCAGCGCAGCGTGTCCAGGAGGGGCCCCTCGGCGGTGTCCGTGGTGAGGGGCGGCCCCTCGTCGCTCCTGGCGCCGGTGGCCAGGGCGTGGATCCGGTCGCGGTAGGCGGTCGCGTAGCAGGTCACCAGCTCGGTGATCTGCTCGTCGCCGAGCGCCTTGGTGTGCCCGAGGACGGCGAGGGAGGCGACGAAGCGCTTGAGGTCCCAGGTGAACGGGCCGACGTACGCCTCGTCGAAGCCGTCGGCACCGAAGACCAGGCAGCCGTTCGCGTCCAGGCGGGTGCCGAAGCTCTCCACGTGCAGATCGCCGTGGATCCACACGCGTGAGGTCCGCTCGTCCAGGTAGGCGTCCGGGCGGGGCCCGCCGGCCGTCCCGGAGCCCAGGTCGTGGTGGAAGAGGCACGCCGTGCCCCGGTGGAACGCGAGGGCCGACGCCGCCAGCCTGCGGTACAGGGCGCGGAGCGCGGCCGGGTCGGCCGCCAGGAGATCGCCGAAGGCGGTGTCGAGGACGGCGAGGATCTCCTTGCCGCGGGTCTGCTCGTCGTTGAGCGGGGGGACCGACATCGCGGAGTGCCTCCAGGTGCGGTGTGCGCTGACGTGTGGAGCGGGTCCGGCCGGGCCTTCCCCCCGCACCAACGTCCGGCGGTTCGGGGGAGTGCCCGTGCCCTTCCGCCCGAAGGTACGGCGCGGACCCGCCCCACCCCTCACCCGTCGGCCACTCCTTGTCAAGGCCTTCTGCCACGGTCGTCCGGAGGTGTCCCCTCCTGCCCACGTCCTTGTCGCGGGCTGTCGCGGCCTGTCGCGGCCTGTCGCGGTGTCCGCCCCGGTGTCCGTGCCGGGGCCTAGACTTCGAGGCTGATCCAGGACTGTCCGAAGTCTGTCGTCAGCTCGATGTCAGCTGGTCGTCTAGTCTTCCTGATGGAGGCCGTACCGTGTCGAAGCCGCCGTTCACGCACCTGCACGTCCACACCCAGTACTCGCTGCTGGACGGTGCCGCGCGGCTGAAGGACATGTTCCAGGCCTGCAACGACATGGGCATGACGCACATCGCCATGTCGGACCACGGCAACCTCCACGGCGCGTACGACTTCTTCCACTCCGCGCAGAAGGCCGGCATCACCCCGATCATCGGCATCGAGGCCTACGTCGCCCCCGAGTCCCGGCGCAACAAGCGCAAGATCCTGTGGGGCCAGCCGCACCAGAAGCGGGACGACGTCTCCGGCTCCGGCGGTTACACCCACAAGACGATGTGGGCGGTGAACAAGACGGGCCTGCACAACCTCTTCCGCCTGTCCTCCGACGCCTACGCCGAGGGCTGGCTGCAGAAGTGGCCCCGCATGGACAAGGAGACCATCTCCCAGTGGTCCGAGGGCATCGTCGCCTCCACCGGCTGCCCCTCCGGGGAGGTGCAGACCCGGCTGCGCCTCGGCCAGTTCGACGAGGCCCTGAAGGCCGCCGCCGACTACCAGGACATCTTCGGCAAGGACCGCTACTTCCTGGAGCTGATGGACCACGGCATCGAGATCGAGCGCCGGGTCCGCGACGACCTGCTGCGGATCGGCAAGAAGCTCGGCATCCCGCCGCTGGTCACCAACGACTCGCACTACACCTACGCGCACGAGGCCGACGCCCACGACGCCCTGCTGTGCATCCAGACCGGCAAGAACCTCTCCGACCCCGACCGCTTCAAGTTCGACGGCACCGGCTACTACCTGAAGTCCACCGAGGAGATGTACGCCCTCGACTCCTCGGACGCCTGGCAGGAGGGGTGCGACAACACCCGGCTGATCGCCGAGATGGTCGACACCACGGGCATGTTCGAAAAGCGCGACCTCATGCCCAAGTTCGACGTCCCCGAGGGCTACACCGAGGTCACCTGGTTCCAGGAGGAGGTCCGCCGCGGCCTGGAGCGGCGTTACCCGGACGGCGTCCCCGAGGACCGGCGCAAGCAGGCCGAGTACGAGATGGACGTCATCATCCAGATGGGGTTCCCGGGCTACTTCCTCGTGGTCGCCGACTTCATCATGTGGGCCAAGAACAACGGCATCGCCGTGGGCCCCGGCCGCGGCTCCGCGGCGGGCTCGATCGTCGCCTACGCGCTCGGCATCACCGACCTCGACCCCATCCCGCACGGCCTGATCTTCGAGCGGTTCCTGAACCCCGAGCGCATCACCATGCCGGACGTCGACATCGACTTCGACGAGCGCCGGCGCGCCGAGGTCATCCGGTACGTCACCGAGAAGTACGGCGCCGACAAGGTCGCCCAGATCGGCACCTACGGCACCATCAAGGCCAAGAACGCCATCAAGGACGCCGCGCGCGTGCTCGGCTACCCCTACGCCATGGGCGACCGGATCACCAAGGCCATGCCCGCCGACGTCCTCGGCAAGGGCATCCCGCTGTCCGGCATCACCGACCCCGAGCACCCGCGGTACTCGGAGGCGGCCGAGGTCCGCGCGATGTACGAGAACGAGCCGGACGTGAAGAAGGTCATCGACACCGCACGCGGCGTGGAGGGCCTGGTCCGGCAGATGGGCGTGCACGCGGCCGGCGTGATCATGTCCAGCGAGCCCATCGTCGACCACGTCCCCGTCTGGGTCAGGCACACCGACGGCGTGACCATCACCCAGTGGGACTACCCGAGCTGTGAGGCGCTCGGCCTGCTGAAGATGGACTTCCTGGGCCTGCGCAACCTCACGATCATGGACGACGCCGTCAAGATGGTGAAGGCCAACAAGGGGATCGACATCGATCTGCTGAGCCTTCCGCTCGACGACCCCAAGACCTTCGAGCTGCTCCAGCGCGGCGAGACCCTCGGCGTCTTCCAGTTCGACGGCGGCCCCATGCGCTCGCTGCTGCGCATGATGAAGCCGGACAACTTCGAGGACATCTCCGCCGTGTCGGCCCTGTACCGGCCGGGTCCGATGGGCATGAACTCGCACATCAACTACGCCCTGCGCAAGAACGGCCAGCAGGAGATCACGCCCATCCACCCGGAGCTGGAGGAGCCGCTCAAGGAGGTCCTGGACGTCACCTACGGCCTGATCGTCTACCAGGAGCAGGTGCAGAAGGCCGCCCAGATCATCGCCGGCTACTCGCTCGGCGAGGCCGACATCCTCCGCCGTGTGATGGGCAAGAAGAAGCCCGAGGAGCTGGAGAAGAACTTCGTCATCTTCCAGGCCGGCGCCCGCAAGAACGGCTACAGCGACGAGGCCATCCAGGCCCTGTGGGACGTGCTGGTCCCCTTCGCCGGCTACGCCTTCAACAAGGCCCACTCCGCCGCGTACGGCCTGGTGTCGTACTGGACCGCCTATCTGAAGGCCAACCACCCCGCCGAGTACATGGCCGCCCTGCTGACCTCCGTCAAGGACGACAAGGACAAGTCGGCGGTCTACCTCAACGAGTGCCGCCGCATGGGCATCCGGGTGCTCCCGCCCAACGTCAACGACTCCGAGGCCAACTTCGCCGCGCAGGGCGACGACGTGATCCTCTTCGGCCTGTCCGCCGTGCGCAACGTCGGCACCAACGTCGTCGAGTCGATCATCAAGACCCGCAAGGCCAAGGGGAAGTTCGTCTCCTTCCCCGACTACCTGGACAAGGTCGAGGCGGTGGTCTGCAACAAGCGCACCACCGAATCGCTGATCAAGGCCGGTGCCTTCGACTCGCTGGGCCACACCCGCAAGGGCCTCATGGCGCGCTACGAGTCGATGATCGACAACGTGGTCGCGGTCAAGCGCAAGGAGGCCGAGGGCCAGTTCGACCTCTTCGGCGGGCTGGACGAGAAGGACGGCGACGAGCCCGGCTTCGGGCTGGACGTGGAGTTCTCCACCGAGGAGTGGGACAAGTCGTATCTGCTCGCCCAGGAGCGGGAGATGCTCGGCCTGTACGTCTCCGACCACCCCCTCTTCGGTCTGGAGCACGTGCTCGCCGACAAGGCCGACGCCGGCATCTCCCAGCTCAACAGCGGTGAGTTCGCCGACGGTTCGATCGTCACCATCGGCGGCATCATCTCCGGCCTCCAGCGCAAGATGACCAAGCAGGGCAACGCCTGGGCGATCGCCACCGTCGAGGACCTGGCCGGTTCCATCGAGTGCATGTTCTTCCCCGCGACGTACCAGCTGGTGTCCACCCAACTCGTCGAGGACGCCGTGGTGTTCGTCAAGGGCCGCCTGGACAAGCGGGAGGACGTGCCCCGCCTGGTCGCGATGGAGCTGATGGTCCCCGACCTGTCCGCCGAGAGCGGCAGCGCGCCGGTGGTGCTCACCATCCCCGCCCTGAAGGTCACCCCGCCCCTGGTCAGCCGCCTGGGCGAGATCCTCAGCCACCACAAGGGCGACAGCGAGGTCCGCATCAAGCTGCAGGGGCCGCGCAAGACGACCGTGCTGCGCCTGGACCGGCACCGGGTCAAGCCGGACCCCGCGCTGTTCGGCGATCTGAAGGGACTGCTCGGTCCGTCCTGCCTGGCCGGCTGAGCGGCCGGCACCAGCAGCACCGGCGAGGGGCGTGCCCGGGAACCCCGGGCGCGCCCCTCGCCGTCATGCGGGCCTGTTCAACGTGTGTGCCCCGTGGCTCAGTTGTGGCCGAAACGCTTCTGGCGTCCCTTGCGGCCCGTGTCGGCGGGGCGCGCCTGCGACGCGTGGTGCTCGGGCTGCGGCTCCGTCATGGAGTGGTCCGTCTCCCTCGGCCCGTTCGCGGCCACGGACGTCTTCTGCCGACTGCGGTCCTGCTTCCGGTTCTTGGCCATGGTCATCAGCCTCCTGTGGGGGATCTAGGGGCCAGGGCCGGGACCAGACTCACACAACCCATCAAAGAACGCATGTCGGACAATTACCGTATGTAACAAGGGTCATCGGATCACCGGCTTCCGAAACGCCACGCCGAAGATCGAGTTCCGGCCGTCAACCCCGCCCGGGTCGGGCAGACTCGAAGCAAGCCCGAAGCAAACCCGAAGCAACCTCCCGGAAAGAGGGTGGATCGCGTGGACCGCTGCATCGTCCTGGTGGACGCCGGGTATCTGCTGGGGGCCGCCGCCAGTCTCCTCGCCGGGGAACCGTCGCGGTCCCGGATCACCGTGGACCACACCGCCCTCGTCCAGGGGTTGCGCGAACAGGCCGAGTCCGACACGCAGCGGCCCCTGCTGCGCATCTACTGGTTCGACGGCGCACCCGACCGCGTGCCGCAGCCCGAGCACCGCCGGCTGCGCGTGATGCCCCGGGTCACCGTCCGGCTCGGTGCGCTCACCCGCAGCGACGGGCGCTGGGCGCAGAAGGGCGTGGACGCGGCCATGCACGCCGAGCTCACCGAACTGGCCCGCAACCGCGCCTGCTCCGACGTCGTCCTCGTCACCGGCGACGGCGATCTGCTGCCCGGCATGATGGCCGCCAAGGAGCACGGCGTCGCCGTCCACCTGTGGGCGGTGCAGGCCGCCGACGGCGACTACAACCAGTCCGAGGACCTGGTCGCCGAGGCCGACGAGCGGCGCGTGCTGGACCGCGCCTGGATCACCAAGGCCGTCCGTGCCAAGGAGGTCGGCGGCGTCTGCGCACCCCCGCCCGCACCCCGCCCCGAGATCGCCGCGATCCTCTCCGCGCCGCTGCCCGAGTCCGCGCTCGGCGCGACCGCCGCACGCCCCGCCGAGCC
>NZ_MUME01000080.1 GCF_002155915.1 Streptomyces thermovulgaris
CGACCGACTCCGTCGTCATCCCCTCCTTCGCCCCCACCAGCGCCCCGCCTCCGCTGGATCCGAAGGAGTTCATATCCGACGCGAAGAAGGACAAGGCTCCGCTCGATGTGAACACGCTCTTCCCCGGCACCCAGCTGACCATGGGCAAGAACGTGTACAAGAAGGGGCCGACGGACGACACCAAGGACTGCACCACCGCCGCTCAGGGCACGCTGCCCAAGGCCCTCACCGACAACGGCTGCACCCGTGTGCTGCGCGTCACCTACAGCAAGGACGGCCTCGCTGTGACCGTGGGTGTCGCCGTCTTCGACACCGCCGCGCAGGCGGCCAAGGCCAAGGGCGCGACCGACAAGAAGAGCATCGTCAAGCCGCTGCCCGGCGGTGACGTCAAGGCCTTCTGCAACGGCGCGGTCTGCCGTTCCACGACCAACTCCCTGGGCCGCTACGCCTACTTCACCCTCACCGGCTTCACCAGCGGCAAGGACGTCACGACCGAGGACACCGAGGCCTTCCGGACCGGGGACGACCTCGCCCAGTTCACCTTCCAGCAGATTCTCCGCCGCGGCGAGACCCAGGCCTCGGCGGCGGCCACCCAGTAGCGGCTCCGAGAGCGCCCCCCAGGAACGATCGCCCTGGAAAACGTTCTGGAAAACGGTCTGGAAAACGATCACCTTGCGGGCCCGGCGACGGCCCGTCACCGGCCGACCCGTCACCGGCAGGCCTGCCACCGGCCGGCCTGCCACCGGCCGGGCCGTCGCCGGGCCCGGCCGTAGGCCGTCCGGGGCTCCCGCCCGCTCTCAGCAGCAGCCCGTCCTCGGCAGCGACCGCTTGTTGCGTGCCTCGCGGCTCCGCGCGGCCAGCAGCTCGTCGGCCGGGTAGCCGACCTCCTCCAGGGTCAGCCCGTGCGGCCGTACGACATGCACGGCGGAGTCCCGCACCCCTGCGTCCAGGACCTTCCTGGGCCAGTCGGGCGGGCGGTGCCCGTCCCCCACGAACAGCAGGGCCCCGATGAGCGAACGCACCATGTTGTGGCAGAAGGCGTCGGCCCGGACGGTGGCGGTGATGATTCCGTCGTCCCCGCGTCGGAGGCTCAGCTCCTGAAGGGTGCGGATCGTGGTCGCACCCTCGCGCTTCTTGCAGTACGCGGCGAAGTCGTGCTCGCCCAGGAGCTGCTGGGCGGCCTCGTTCATGGCGTCGACGTCGAGCGGCCGGTCGTGCCACAGCACATGGTTGCGCAGCAGCGGATCGACACCGCCGGGGTTGTCGGTGACGCGGTAGGCGTAGCGACGCCAGAGGGCGGAGAAGCGGGCGTTGAAGCCGCTGGGCGCGGGGCGCAGGGCCCAGACGCGCACGTCCCGGGGCAGCCGTCCGGCCAGCCGTTTCAGCAGCTTCTCGTGGTGCTCGCGCCACACCTGCTCGGGCAGATCCACGTGGGCCACCTGGCCTCGTGCGTGCACCCCGGCGTCGGTGCGCCCGGCCACGGTCAGCTCGTACGTCTCCGTCGACCGCGTGACCGTGCGCAGCGCGTCCTCGATCTCCCCCTGCACCGTCCGCCGGCCGCCGGCCTGCTTGGCCCAGCCGTGGAAGTCGGTGCCGTCGTAGGAGAGGTCCAGACGGATGCGGAGGTAACCGGGTTGTACTTCGTCACTCACGTACAGATCTTCTCAGGTACGGGGACACACGGAAGCGGGCCCGCCCCCGCAGGGGACGGGCCCGCTCCGGCACGAGGATGTGCCTCAGGTGTCGCCTCAGGCGTCCTTGGACTCCTCGTCCTTCGACTCCTCGGCCTTGGTCTCCTCGGCCTTGGTCTCCTCGGCCTTCGACTCCTCCGCCTTGGCCTGGGCCTCCTTGACCGCACGCTTGGTGGCGGCCTCGGCCTCACCCACGGCCTTCTGCTGCACCGTCAGTGCCTCGACCAGCTCGATGACGGCCATGGGCGCGTTGTCGCCACGGCGGTTGCCGATCTTGGTGATACGGGTGTAGCCACCCGGACGGTTCTTGTACCGCGGGCCGATCTCGGTGAAGAGCGTGTGGACGACGCTCTTGTCCGTGATCACCTGAAGCACCTGGCGGCGGTTGTGCAGGTCGCCCTTCTTCGCCTTGGTGATCAGACGCTCGGCGTACGGGCGCAGGCGACGGGCCTTCGCCTCGGTGGTGGTGATGCGGCCGTGCTCGAACAGCGACTTCGCGAGGTTCGCGAGCAGCAGCCTCTCGTGCGCGGCGCTGCCACCCAGACGGGGACCCTTGGCGGGCTTCGGCATGGTTCTTCTCCTGTGTGTCTGCCCCGGCCGTATCAGGTACCGGGGTCAGTATCCGAGCAAGCGGTTGCCTGTCGGAGATCCGGGAGCGGCCCGAGGGGACGCTCCCGGAAGAAGTGCGGGCCGTGCTGTCGGTGCACGGCCGGGGCGCAGGGCGCGACCCGGCCGACCCGGCCCGCGGGCGCAGTACGGCCTCCTTGCCGAGTGCTCGGTGGAGCGCTCGGCGGAGTGCTCAGTACTGCTCGGTCTCCACGAATCCGGAATCCGCGTCGTCGTCCGTGCCGAACGCGTCCGCCGCGGCGGTCGGGTCGAAGCCGGGGGGCGAGTCCTTGAGCGTCAGCCCCATGTTCGCCAGCTTCGTCTTGACCTCGTCGATGGACTTCGCACCGAAGTTGCGGATGTCCAGCAGGTCCGCCTCGGAACGCGCGACCAGCTCACCCACGGTGTGGATGCCCTCACGCTTGAGGCAGTTGTACGAGCGGACGGTGAGCTCGAGCTCCTCGATCGGCAGGGCGAGGTCGGCGGCGAGCGCGGCGTCCGTCGGGGACGGACCCATGTCGATGCCCTCGGCGTCGACGTTCAGCTCGCGGGCGAGGCCGAACAGCTCGACCAGGGTCTTGCCGGCGGAGGCCATGGCGTCCCGCGGACGCATCGCCGGCTTGGTCTCGACGTCGACGATCAGCTTGTCGAAGTCGGTGCGCTGCTCGACACGGGTGGCCTCGACCTTGTACGTGACCTTCAGCACCGGCGAGTAGATCGAGTCGACCGGGATGCGGCCGATCTCCTGACCCACCTGCTTGTTCTGCACGGCGGAGACGTAGCCGCGACCGCGCTCGACGGTCAGCTCCATCTCCAGCTTGCCCTTGCTGTTGAGCGTGGCGAGGACGAGGTCGGGGTTGTGCACCTCGACACCGGCCGGCGGCGCGATGTCCCCGGCGGTGACCAGACCCGGGCCCTGCTTGCGCAGGTACATCACAACGGGCTCGTCGTGCTCGGAGGAGACGACCAGCTGCTTGATGTTGAGGATCAGGTCGGTGACGTCCTCCTTGACGCCCGGCACGGTGGTGAACTCGTGCAGAACGCCGTCGATGCGGATGGACGTGACCGCCGCACCCGGAATCGAGGAGAGGAGCGTACGACGCAGAGAGTTGCCGAGGGTGTAACCGAAGCCCGGCTCCAGCGGCTCGATCACGAACCGCGAGCGGAACTCGTCGACGACCTCTTCGGTCAACGAGGGTCGCTGAGCAATCAGCATGAGTGGATCAGATCCTTCAGTCGGGGGCGCCCGCTATATGACGCCCGACCGGGCCGCACCGGACAAAGTGCGGTACTGCAAGGGTACGGGCGGTACGACCCGAATGCGGACCGTACCGCCCGGACACCTGCCGCCGGGAAGCGGCGCGCGCGTCAGACGCGGCGGCGCTTCGGCGGACGGCAGCCGTTGTGCGGGGTCGGCGTGACGTCCTGGATGGAGCCGACCTCGAGACCGGTCGCCTGGAGCGAACGGATGGCGGTCTCACGGCCGGAGCCCGGACCCTTGACGAACACGTCGACCTTGCGCATGCCGTGCTCCTGGGCGCGGCGGGCGGCCGACTCGGCGGCCATCTGCGCGGCGAACGGCGTGGACTTCCTCGAGCCCTTGAAGCCGACGTGGCCGGCGGAGGCCCAGGAGATCACGTTGCCGGACGGGTCGGTGATCGAAACGATGGTGTTGTTGAACGTGCTCTTGATGTGGGCGTGACCGTGAGCGACGTTCTTCTTTTCCTTGCGGCGCACCTTCTTGGCAGCGCCCTGACGTCCCTTGGGGGGCATGGATGAGACTCCTGTGGGAGGTGGTCGGTCCTACAGCGAAGACCGCTGGACGACGAGTGCCGCTGCGGACTACTTCTTGCCCGGCTTCTTCTTGCCGGCGATGGCGCGACGCGGACCCTTGCGAGTACGGGCGTTGGTGCTGGTGCGCTGGCCGCGGACGGGCAGACCGCGGCGGTGCCGCAGACCCTGGTAGCAGCCGATCTCGACCTTGCGGCGGATGTCGGCCTGGATCTCGCGGCGGAGATCACCTTCGGTCTTGATGTTGTTGTCGACGTACTCGCGGATCGCGACGAGCTGCTCTTCGGTCAGGTCGCGGACACGGGTGTTCGGGTCGACGCCGGTAGCGGCCAGCGTCTGCTTGGAGAGGGTCCGGCCGATGCCGAACACGTAGGTGAGAGCGACCTCCACGCGCTTGTCGCGCGGGATGTCAACACCGGATACGCGTGCCATGCAATGGCTCCAGTTGATCTTCGGAGGTCTTCCGCAGAACCGGTCCCGGCCCGCCGTATCAGGTACGAACCGGGTCCCCGGCCTCCGAACCGGAGGTATCGAGCGGAGGACTTCCGCTCGGGTCCTGCGTATGAACATAATTCAGCTCGCGTCGCGCGAATCCCTGCGATGGCGGTGCAGAGGGTGCGGTCGGTCGTGCGTCAGCCCTGGCGCTGCTTGTGGCGCGGGTTCTCGCAGATGACCATGACCCGACCGTGACGACGGATCACCCTGCACTTGTCGCAGATCTTCTTGACGCTCGGCTTGACCTTCATGGGATGAGGTTCTCCGGGTCAGTGCCACCATCCCGCCGGAGCGGAATGCGCACCCCGCGGACGGGGTGCGGGCAGATCTACTTGTAGCGGTAGACGATCCGGCCACGCGTCAGGTCGTACGGAGACAGCTCCACCACGACCCGGTCGTCAGGGAGGATGCGGATGTAGTGCATGCGCATCTTGCCGCTGATGTGTGCCAGGACCTGGTGGCCGTTCTGGAGCTCGACCTTGAACATGGCGTTCGGCAGAGACTCGACGACAGTGCCCTCGATCTCGATGGCACCTTGCTTCTTGGCCACGCTTCGCCCTTCGAATCGACTACCCTGAGCGGCCCTCTGCACCGCAGCTGCACGCAGACATGCGGATGCACAAGAGCCGACGAGTCAGTCTACGTCAGCGCTGCGCAAAAGACGAATCGAGAGATCCTGCCCCACGCCGGAGATCCTTATGCGGAAGGTCCGGCACCGCCGCCGGGCGGGGCCGGGCGGGAGCGTCAGGCCAGCGGGTCGGGCGCCGCCTTGATGCCGTACTCCGCGAGCTTGGCCTTGCCGCCGTCCGGGGCCGTCAGCACCAGGGGACCTTCGGGGGTCAGGGCCACCGAGTGCTCCCAGTGGGAGGACCAGCTGCCGTCCGTGGTGACGACCGTCCAGTCGTCGTCGAGGACCCGGGTCTTCGCGGTGCCGAGGGAGACCATCGGCTCGATGGCGAGGCAGAAGCCGGGGACCAGCCTGGGGCCCCTGCCGCGGCGGCGGTCGACGTAGTTCAGCAGGTGCGGGTCCATGTGCATCTCGGTGCCGATGCCGTGGCCGCCGTAGTCCTCGATGATCCCGTAACGGCCGCCGCCCGGCTTGGGCTGGCGGCGGATGTACGTCTCGATGGCCCGCGAGATGTCGACCAGGCGGTTGCCCTGCTTCATCGCCGCGATGCCGGCCCACATCGACTCCTCGGTCACCCGGGAGAGCTCGATCAGCTCCGGGTCGTGACCGGATCCCACGAAGGCGGTGTACGCCGCGTCGCCGTGCCAGCCGTCGACGACCGCGCCGCAGTCGACGGAGATGATGTCGCCGTCCTTCAGGACGACGTCCTCGGAGGGGATGCCGTGGACGACGACCTCGTTCACGGAGGTGCAGATCGTCGCCGGGAAGCCGCCGTAGCCGAGGAAGTTCGACGTGGCGTTGTGCTCCGCGAGCACCTTGCGCGCCACCTCGTCCAGGTCCTTGGTGGTCGCGCCGGGCACGGCCGCCTCCCGGGTGGCCTCGTGGATCGCGGCGACGACCAGCCCCGCCGCACGCATCTTGGCGATCTGTTCGGGGGACTTGATCTGCACCATGGGGACGATGGCCTTTCTGGAACCGGTGGGAGGGCCGACTGTGTCAACCATACGGGCGCGGCGGCCGTGCCCGCGGGCATCCCGTCCACCCGGCCGCGGACTTCCGCGCCGCCCGGGGCGGCACGGGCGGGACACGGGCGAAAGAAGCGCCTCGCTCGGAGCGGCCCCGGGAAGGACCCGGGGGAGAGCCCGGGGCGGGCGGTCCGGGGGAAGGCGCCCCGCCGGCGCCGGGCCGCACGCCTCCTGCCACAGCACGGCCGCGGCTCCTTCTGGAGGAACCGCGGCCGCGGCCGACGACAGAACCTACTGCGCCGCGTCCTCGCGCTTCAGCGCGCCCAGCGCCCGCTGTGTGATCTCCTCCACCGGGCCCAGTGCGGAGATCGTCACGAGCAGCCCCTGCGCCCGGTAGTAGTCGATGATCGGCTCGGTCTGCGTGTGGTAGACCTCCAGCCGCTTGCGGACGGTCTCCTCCGCGTCGTCGTCCCGCTGGTACAGCTCACCGCCGCAGACGTCGCAGATGCCCTCCTTCTCCGGCGGGCTGTACGTCACATGGAACACATGTGCGGAGTCGTTGCGGCAGGTCCGCCGCCCGGCGATCCGCCGGACGATCTCCTCCTCGGGCGCCTCGAAGTCGAGCACCGCGTCCAGCTTGATGTCCTCGCTCCGCAGCAGCTCGTCCAGTGCCTCGGCCTGGGAGACCGTGCGCGGGAAGCCGTCCAGCAGGAACCCCTTCGCGGCGTCCGGCTGCGCCATGCGGTCCTTGGCCATGCCGATGGTGACCTCGTCGGGCACCAGGTTGCCGGCGTCCATGTAGGACTTCGCGAGCTTGCCGAGCTCCGTCTGCCGACTGATGTTGGCGCGGAACAGGTCACCCGTGGAGATGTGGGGGACGCGCAGCTTCTCTGCCAGGCGTGCGGCCTGTGTTCCTTTGCCTGCACCCGGTGGTCCGACAAGGACGATTCGCATCAGCGGAGGAACCCTTCGTAGTTGCGCTGCTGGAGCTGGCTCTCGATCTGCTTCACCGTCTCGAGACCGACACCCACGATGATCAGGATGCTGGTGCCCCCGAAGGGGAAGTTCTGGTTTGCTCCGAACCCGACCAACGCCATTGTTGGCACGAGAGCGATCAACCCCAGATACAGCGACCCCGGCCAGGTGATCCGGTTGAGTACATACGAAAGGTACTCAGCGGTAGGTCGGCCAGCCCGGATGCCCGGGATGAAGCCACCATACTTCTTCATGTTGTCCGCGACTTCTTCGGGGTTGAAGGAGATCGCCACGTAGAAGAACGCGAAGAACACGATCAGCAGGAAGTACAGAGTGATGTAAATCGGGTGCTCTCCGGACACCAGGGTCTCCTGGATCCAGACCTTCCACCCCGCGTTGCCCTCGGCGAACTGGGCAATGAGCGCCGGAATGTAGAGCAGCGACGACGCGAAGATGACGGGAATCACACCCGCCTGGTTGACCTTGAGCGGGATGTACGTCGACGTACCCCCGTAGGAGCGGCGGCCGATCATGCGCTTGGCGTACTGCACCGGAATACGGCGCTGGGCCTGCTCGACGAAGACCACCAGGGCGACCATGACGAATCCGACGATCATGACGGTGCCGAACTCGATCCACCCGTCGGCGAGCTTGCCCTGCTGCTTGATGGCCCACAGCGCGGACGGGAAGGTCGCGGCGATCGAGATGAACATCAGGATCGACATGCCGTTGCCGATGCCGCGGTCGGTGATCAGCTCACCCAGCCACATCACCAGGGTCGTACCGGCGGTCATCACGATGACCATGACGATCGTGTTGAAGATCGACTGGTCCGGGATGACATTGCCGGCGACGCTGCAGCCGGCGAACAGCGAGCCGCTGCGCGTGGCCGCCACGACACCCGTGCCCTGCAGGACCGCGAGCGCCACCGTCAGGTAACGGGTGTACTGGGTGATCTTGGCCGTGCCGGCCTGTCCCTCCTTCTTGAGGGCCTCCAGCCGCGGGATCACCACGGTCAGCAGCTGCAGGATGATGCTCGCCGTGATGTACGGCATGATGCCCAGCGCGAAGACCGTGATCTGCAGCAGCGCACCGCCACTGAACATGTTCACCAGGCCGAAGAGGCCCTGGTTGGCCGAGGCCTCTGTGACACACTGCTGGACGGCCTTGTAGTTGACGCCCGGGATCGGAATGTGGGTGCCGATGCGGAACACCACGATGATGCCGAGCGTGAAGAGCAGCTTCTTGCGCAGGTCGGGCGTCCTGAACGCCCGGGCGAAGCCGGTGAGCACGGTGCCTCCTGCGACCCCCCACGCAAGCGCGTCAAGGGCGACGGTCTTGAGGTTCAACGACGATGACTATGTGATCAACAGCCGCCTGGCGGCAGGAAAGTCTACCCGGCGAAAGTTGGCAGTCTAGGCCACCCTACCGGCGATCCGCCGGTCGAAAACATCCGTCGGCACGATTGTGGGCCGACGGACATCCGGATACCGCCTTTCGGGTCCGCACTCCCGGCACTGCCCGCTCGGGCCCGCACGGGGCGGAGCGTTCCGGGCCGTGCCGTGACGTCCGGAGCCGGCCCGTCGCCGTCCCCTGCCGGTGTGCGCCGGTGCGTGCCGGTGTGCACCCGGCCGTCCCCCGGACGGGGGCGCGGCCTGCCGTCCGTCGGAGTGCCGGACCGGGGCGGCCCCGCACCGGCAGCCGGTGCCGAGGGCCCGGGTCGCGGGCTCTCTCGGCGGCAGCGCCGGGCGGCACGGCGTGAACGGGGTGGTGTTCCTCACCGCACGGGTCGGGGCGTCGCCGGGGCCGGCGGCTGGTGCCCCCGGTTCCCGCTTTCGAGGTCCCCGCCGCGGGCTCCCGCTGTCGCGGGGAGGGTTCCCGCTCCGGGGCGGAGCACCTCGCGCCGCGGGCCGGGCAGCGTGCGAACGACCACGGCCCTGGGCCCCACAGGGGTCCAGGGCCGTGGCACGGAGCCTGAACTCGGACGAGCCCGAACTCAGACGAGCTCGACGGTACCGCCGGCGGCGGTGATCTTCTCCTTGGCGGAGCCGGAGACGGCGTCGACCGTCACCCGCAGCGCCACGGAGATCTCACCCTGACCGAGGACCTTGACCGGGCGGTTCTTGCGAACGGCACCCTTGGCCACCAGGTCCTCGACCGTGACCTCGCCGCCCTCGGGGTAGAGCTCGGCCAGGCGGTCGAGGTTGACGACCTGGTACTCGGTCTTGAACGGGTTGTTGAAGCCCTTCAGCTTCGGGAGGCGCATGTGCAGCGGCATCTGGCCGCCCTCGAACCTCTGCGGAACCTGGCTGCGGGCCTTGGTTCCCTTGGTACCACGACCGGCCGTCTTGCCCTTCGACGCCTCACCGCGACCCACACGGGTCTTGGCGGTCTTGGCACCGGGGGCGGGACGGAGGTTGTGGATCTTCAGCGGGTTCTGCTCCGCCATGATCAGTCGACCTCCTCGACCGTCACGAGGTGGCGGACGGCACGCACCATGCCGCGGTACTCGGGACGGTCCTCCTTGACGACCACGTCGCCGAGCTTCTTCAGCCCGAGCGTACGCAGAGTGTCACGGTGGTTCTGCTTGCTGCCGATGTAGGACTTGACCTGCGTGATCTTGAGCTGTGCCATGGTTACGCACCCGCCCCGGCACGCGCGCGCAGCAGAGCCGCAGGGGCCACGTCCTCCAGCGGCAGACCACGGCGGGCCGCGATCGCCTCGGGACGCTGCAGACCCTTGAGGGCCTCCACCGTGGCGTGCACGATGTTGATCTGGTTGTCGGAGCCGAGCGACTTCGACAGGACGTCGTGGATACCGGCGCACTCGAGCACCGCGCGCACCGGACCACCGGCGATCACACCGGTACCCGGGGAGGCGGGCTTGAGCAGCACGACACCGGCCGCCTTCTCACCCTGGATCGGGTGCGGAATGGTGCCCTGGATCCGGGGGACCTTGAAGAAGTGCTTCTTGGCCTCCTCAACGCCCTTGGCGATGGCGGCCGGCACCTCCTTGGCCTTGCCGTATCCGACACCCACGGTGCCGTCGCCGTCGCCCACCACGACCAGCGCGGTGAAGCTGAAGCGACGACCACCCTTCACAACCTTGGCGACGCGGTTGATCGCGACAACACGCTCGATGTACGCGGTCTTCTCGGCGGCGGCTGCGCCGCCGTCACGGCCCTTCCGGTCCCGCCGCTCGCCACCGGCACCGCCACCGCGGCGCTGGGGTCCAGCCATTGGAATTACCTCTCTCTGTTTCCGCTAGCTCGGAACCGGCTCAGAACTTCAGGCCGGCTTCGCGGGCGGCGTCCGCCAGAGCGGCGATGCGCCCGGCGTACTGGTTGCCACCGCGGTCGAACACGACGGCCTCGACACCGGCGGCCTTGGCGCGCTCGGCGACCAGGGCGCCGACCTTCCTGGCCTGCGCGGACTTGTCGCCCTCGCCACCGCGGATCGAGCTGTCCATGGTGGACGCCGACGCCAGGGTGTGACCCTTGGTGTCGTCGATCACCTGCGCCACGATGTGGCGGTTGGAGCGGGTCACGACCAGACGAGGACGCTCCGCCGTACCGGACACCTTCTTGCGGATCCGGAGGTGGCGGCGCTTGATCGCGGCGCGCTTGTAGGCGTCGCCCTTGAGGATCCTCTGCCCGTATGCCATGGCTTACTTACCCGCCTTTCCGACCTTGCGGCGGATGACTTCGCCCTCGTACCTGACGCCCTTGGCCTTGTACGGGTCGGGCTTGCGCAGCTTGCGGATGTTGGCCGCGACCTCGCCGACCTTCTGCTTGTCGATGCCCTCGACCGAGAAGCGGGTGGGGCTCTCCACCTTGAAGGTGATGCCCTCCGGCGCCTCGACGAGGATCGGGTGGCTGTAGCCGAGCGAGAACTCCAGGTTCGAGCCCTTGGCCTGCACGCGGTAGCCAACACCGCTGATCTCGAGCTTCTTCACGTAACCCTGGGTCACGCCGGTGATCATGTTCGCCACCAGCGTGCGGGACAGACCGTGCAGGGCCTTGTTCTGACGCTCGTCGTTGGGACGGATCACCCGCAGGGAGCCGTCCTCGTCCTTGACGACCTCGATCGGCGCGGCCACGGTGTGGGTCAGCTCGCCCTTGGGGCCCTTGACCGAGACCGTGCGGCCATCGATGGTGACGTCCACGCCGGCGGGAACCGCGATGGGAAGCTTGCCGATGCGCGACATAGCTGTTTCCTCCGTTCCCTTCCGTTACCAGACGTAGGCGAGGACTTCCCCACCCACGCCCTTCTTGCTGGCCTGCTTGTCGGTGAGGAGCCCGTGGGACGTGGAGATGATCGCCACGCCGAGGCCGCCGAGCACCTTCGGCAGGTTGTTGGCCTTCGCGTACACCCGGAGACCGGGCTTGGAGATCCGCTTGATGCCCGCGATGGAGCGCTCACGGTTCGGGCCGTACTTCAGCTCGAGGACGAGGTTCTTGCCGACCTCGGCGTCCTCGGTCCTCCAGCCCGTGATGAAGCCCTCCTGCTGGAGAATCTCCGCAATGTGAGACTTGATCTTGGACGCCGGCATCGTCACGGTGTCGTGGTACGCCGCGTTCGCGTTCCGCAGACGCGTAAGCATGTCTGCGATCGGATCAGTCATGGTCATGAATTGGCCTTCGGCCTCTCTCGCCGGGGTTTCCTGGTGCGCCATCCCTCTCCCCGATCCGAGACGGGACGGGTGCGGCGCGGTGGACCTACGGCGTAGTAAGTCGTACGGCACGGCAGGTGCCCAGCCCCGCAAGCCTACGGCATGCGGAGCGGGCCTCCTGCCGTCCCCTATTGCCTACCGAGAGCCTGGGAGTCCGGACGTGGTCCGGATCACCAGGAACTCTTGGTCACGCCCGGCAGCTCGCCGCGGTGCGCCATCTCACGAAGGCACACACGGCAGAGGCCGAACTTGCGGTACACGGAGTGCGGACGGCCGCAGCGCTGGCAGCGGGTGTAGCCGCGCACGGCGAACTTCGGCTTGCGAGCAGCCTTCGCGATGAGAGCCTTCTTCGCCATCTCGCTCACGCCTCCTTGAACGGGAAGCCGAGGTGACGGAGAAGGGCACGGCCCTCTTCGTCATTGGTCGCCGTGGTCACCACGGTGATGTCCATACCCCGGACGCGGTCGATCTTGTCCTGGTCGATCTCGTGGAACATCACCTGCTCCGTGAGACCGAAGGTGTAGTTGCCCCGGCCGTCGAACTGCTTGGGGGACAGGCCGCGGAAGTCGCGGATGCGCGGCAGCGCGAGCGACAGGGTGCGGTCCAGAAACTCCCACATGCGGTCGCCGCGGAGCGTGACGTGGGCGCCGATCGGCTGGCCCTCGCGCAGCTTGAACTGCGCGATGGACTTGCGGGCCTTGGTGACCGCGGGCTTCTGGCCGGTGATCGTGGCGAGGTCGCGGATGGCGCCCTCGATCAGCTTGGAGTCGCGGGCGGCGTCGCCCACACCCATGTTGACCACGATCTTGACGAGGTTCGGAACCTGCATGACGTTCTTGTACTTGAACTCGTCACGCAGCTTCGGGACGATCTCGTCCTTGTACTTCTGCTTCAGACGCGGAGTCACGGTGGTGGTCGTCATCAGATGTCCTCACCCGTCCGCTTGGCAACGCGGATCTTGTTGCCGTTCTCGTCGAAGCGATAACCGACGCGGGTCACAACCTTCTTGCCGTCCTTCTCCACGACCAGCTGGACGTTGGAGACGTGGATCGGCGCCTCGGTGGTGATGATCCCGCCGGCCTGGGAACCGCGGGCGGTCGGACCGGCCTTGGTGTGCTTCTTGACCCGGTTGACACCCTCGACCAGGACGCGCTGCTCACGCGGGTAGGCGGCGATGACCTTGCCCTGCTTGCCCTTGTCCTTGCCGGTGATGACCTGGACCAGGTCGCCCTTCTTGATCTTCATGCTCACAGCACCTCCGGCGCGAGGGAGATGATCTTCATGAACTTCTTCTCGCGCAGCTCACGGCCGACCGGGCCGAAGATACGGGTGCCACGAGGATCGCCGTCGTTCTTGAGAATGACGGCGGCGTTCTCGTCGAAGCGGATGTACGAGCCGTCCGGGCGGCGGCGCTCCTTGACGGTGCGGACAACGACCGCCTTGACGATGTCGCCCTTCTTCACGTTGCCACCGGGGATCGCGTCCTTGACGGTGGCGACGATGACGTCACCGATACCCGCGTAGCGGCGACCGGAGCCGCCGAGCACACGGATGCAAAGGATCTCCTTCGCCCCCGTGTTGTCGGCGACACGCAGTCGCGACTCCTGCTGGATCACGTCTATCTCCTGATCGTCTGCCGGTTCCCTCCGGGAGGGCCCGGAGAGCCTGGCGGAACTGTCCTGCGGGTCGGTCCCGCAGGAATTACTTGTGCCTCTGAGGCGCAGAACCCTCACCGTCGGGGCGAGTGCCCAGGGGTCCGGCCGTCCGGGGCGGCTCCGCGAGTCGCCTCACGCGACCGCCGCCGGCTGCGGCCCGAGCCGCCGGAGCCGCCCGGTCCGGACCCCGTGGCTCGCGCCGGGCCCGGGCCGGGGCACGGCCCCGGCGGGATGCCGGGGGTGACAGGCCCCTGGCAGGGTCAGCGGGGACGGAGCCCCCGCTTTTTACTTCGCCTTCTCGAGGATCTCGACGACGCGCCAGCGCTTCGTCGCGGACAGCGGCCGGGTCTCCATCAGGAGGACGCGGTCGCCGACAGCCGCGGCGTTCTGCTCGTCGTGCGCCTTGAGCTTGCTGGTGCGGCGGATGACCTTGCCGTACAGCGGGTGCTTGACGCGGTCCTCGACGGCGACGACGACGGTCTTGTCCATCTTGTCGCTGACGACGTAGCCCTCACGGGTCTTGCGGGAGCCGCGCTGCTCCGTCTCGTTCTTCGTCACGTTGCTCTCGCTCATCAGGCGTTCTCCACCGTCTCGATGCCCAGCTCACGCTCGCGCATCAGGGTGTAGATCCGCGCGATGTCCTTGCGGACCGCCTTCAGACGGCCGTGGTTCTCAAGCTGACCGGTCGCCGCCTGGAAGCGGAGGTTGAACAGCTCTTCCTTGGCCTCGCGGAGCTTGGCGAGAAGCTCCTCGTTGCCCAGCTCACGCAGCTCGGACGCCTTGGTACCGGCCGACATCACGCTTCACCTGCCTCGCGCTTGACGATCCGGCACTTCATCGGCAGCTTGTGGGCCGCACGGGTCAGCGCCTCACGGGCGATCTTCTCGTTCGGGTAGGACAGCTCGAACATCACGCGACCGGGCTTGACGTTCGCGACCCACCACTCCGGCGAACCCTTGCCGGAACCCATACGGGTCTCGGCGGGCTTCTTGGTCAGCGGACGGTCCGGGAAGATGTTGATCCAGACCTTGCCACCACGCTTGATGTGGCGGGTCATGGCGATACGGGCCGCCTCGATCTGGCGGTTCGTCACATAGGCCGGGGTCAGCGCCTGGATGCCGTACTCGCCGAACGCGACCTGCGTCCCGCCCTTCGCCAGACCATTGCGCCGAGGGTGGTGCTGCTTGCGGTGCTTGACCCTACGGGGGATCAGCATGTCGGTCAGGCCTCCGTTCCGGTGCTCTCAGCCGGAGCGGCAGTGGCGGCGTCGGCCTTGGGGGCCTCGGCGGCCTGAGCCTGCTGCTGCGGCTTGCGACCGCGCCGCTCGCCACGGCCACGGGCCGGGCGGTCGGAGCCGCGAGCCGGGCGGTTGCCCGCACGGGCGGCGGCGTTCTCGGCGCGGACCTCGGCGATGTTCTTCACGTCGCCCTTGTAGATCCAGACCTTCACACCGATGCGGCCGAAGGTCGTCCTGGCCTCGAAGAAGCCGTAGTCCACGTTCGCGCGGAGCGTGTGCAGGGGCACACGGCCCTCGCGGTAGAACTCCGAACGGGACATCTCGGCGCCGCCGAGGCGACCGCTGCACTGGATCTTGATGCCCTTGGCGCCGGCCTTCATCGCCGACTGCATGCTCTTGCGCATGGCGCGGCGGAAGGAGACGCGGGAGGACAGCTGCTCGGCAACGGCCTGGGCCACCAGCTGAGCGTCGGTCTCGGGGTTCTTGACCTCGAGGATGTTCAGCTGGACCTGCTTGCCCGTGAGCTTCTCGAGGTCGCCGCGGATGCGGTCGGCCTCGGCGCCACGGCGGCCGATGACGATGCCCGGACGCGCGGTGTGGATGTCCACGCGGACGCGGTCACGGGTGCGCTCGATCTCCACCTTGGAGATTCCGGCGCGCTCCATGCCGGACGTCATCATCCGACGGATGGCGACGTCTTCCTTGATGTAGTCCTTGTAGAGCTTGTCGGCGTACCAGCGCGACTTGAAGTCGGTCGTGACGCCGAGCCGGAACCCGTGCGGGTTTACCTTCTGGCCCATTACCGGGTCCCTTCCTTGCTGCTGACGACCACGGTGATGTGGCTGGTCCGCTTGCGGATCCGGTAGGCGCGGCCCTGGGCGCGCGGACGGAACCGCTTCAGGGTCGGGCCCTCGTCGACGTACGCCTCGGAGACGTAGAGGCTGTCGACGTCCGTGTGGTTGTAGTTGTGCGCGGCGTTGGCGATGGCGCTGTCCAGCACCTTGCCGACCGGCACGGAGGCTGCCTGCGGAGCGAATCGCAGGACGGCCTGGGCCTCCGTGGCGCGCATGCCACGGATGAGGTCCACCACGCGGCGGGCCTTCATGGGCGTGACGCGGATGTACCGCGCCTGGGCCCTGGCTTCCATGGTTGTCCCTTCAGTTACTTGCGTGTCTGAATGCGATCCGCTTAGCGGCGCTTCGACTTCCGGTCTTCCTTGACGTGGCCCCGGAAAGTGCGGGTCGGCGCGAACTCGCCGAGCTTGTGGCCGACCATCGCCTCGGTGATGAACACCGGGATGTGGGTCTTGCCGTTGTGCACCGCGATCGTGTGGCCGAGCATGGCCGGAACGATCATTGAGCGACGGGACCAGGTCTTGATGACGTTCTTGGTGCCCGCTTCGTTCTGCGCTTCCACCTTCTTGAGCAGGTGGTCGTCGACGAAGGGCCCCTTCTTCAGACTACGAGGCATCTCAACCCGTCCTTAGCGCTTCTTGTTCGTCTTGCGGCGGCGGACGATGTACTTGTTGCTCGCCTTCTTGGGAGAACGAGTACGACCTTCCTTCTGACCCCAGGGGCTGACCGGGTGACGGCCACCCGAGGTCTTGCCCTCACCACCACCGTGGGGGTGGTCGACCGGGTTCATCGCCACACCGCGAACGGTCGGACGGATGCCCAGCCAGCGCTTGCGGCCGGCCTTGCCCAGGCTGATGTTGGACTGCTCGGCGTTGCCGACCTCGCCGACGGTGGCGCGGCAGCGCACGTCGACCAGGCGGATCTCACCGGACGGCATGCGGAGGTGGGCGTAGGCGCCCTCCTTCGCGAGCAGCTGCACCGAGGCGCCGGCGGAGCGGGCGAACTTGGCGCCGCCGCCGGGACGCAGCTCGATGGCGTGCAGCGTCGTACCGACCGGGATGTTGCGCAGGGCGAGGTTGTTGCCCGGCTTGATGTCGGCCCCGGGACCGTTCTCGACGCGGTCGCCCTGCCGCAGGCCGCGCGGGGCGAGGATGTAGCGCTTCTCGCCGTCGGCGTAGTGCAGCAGCGCGATGCGCGCGGTGCGGTTGGGGTCGTACTCGATGTGCGCAACCTTCGCCGGCACACCGTCCTTGTCGTGACGACGGAAGTCGATCACGCGGTAGGCGCGCTTGTGGCCGCCGCCCTGGTGACGGACGGTCACACGCCCCGAGTTGTTACGGCCGCCCTTGCTGTGCAGCGGACGGACCAGCGACTTCTCCGGCGTGGACCGCGTGATCTCGACGAAGTCGGCGACGCTGGCGCCACGACGGCCAGGAGTCGTCGGCTTGTACTTGCGGATACCCATTGTCTCTCAGTCCTCGGAAATGATCCGGACTATCTGGACGCTCCAGGCCGCCGTCAGGCGGTCGGACCGCCGAAGATGTCGATACGGTCGCCCTCTGCGAGGGTCACGATCGCGCGCTTGGTCGCGGCGCGCCGACCGAAGCCGGTGCGGGTCCGCTTGCGCTTGCCCTGGCGGTTGATCGTGTTGACCCCGGTGACCTTGACCTCGAAGACCGCCTGGACGGCCTCCTTGATCTGGGTCTTGTTGGCACGCGGGTCGACGATGAACGTGTACTTGTTCTCGTCGAGGAGCGCGTAGCTCTTCTCCGAGACGACCGGCCGGATCAGGACGTCACGGGGGTCCGTGTACGCCTTGCTCGCCGGGGTCTCGACGGTGTTCTTGCCCTCGAGTGCGTGGCGACGCGCCTTGGCGACGCGCGCGGCCTTGGCGGCCTTGGCCGCCTTCGAGGCGATGCTCGGGTGACGTGCAGCCATCAGGCCTCGCTCCCTTCGTTGTCGTTGGCCTTGTTCGGGCCGGCGACGAAGGACTCGAAAGCGGCCTTGGTGAAGACCACGTCGTCCGAGACGAGAACGTCGTACGTGTTCAGCTGGCCCGGCTCCAGGATGTGGACCTGGGGCAGGTTGCGGGCGGACAGCCACGTGAGCTCGTCGGAGCGCTCGGCGACCAGGAGCAGGTTCTTGCGCTCGCTGATCTTTCCGAACAGGCTCTTGGCAGCCTTCGTGGAGGGGGTGTCGCCCTCGGTCACGCCGGTGACGACGTGGATGCGGTTGTGACGCGCCCGGTCGGTGAGGGCGTGACGCAGGGCCGCGGCCTTCATCTTCTTCGGGGTCCGCTGCGAGTAGTCGCGCGGCTGCGGGCCGTGGACGACGCCACCGCCGGTGAACTGCGGCGCACGGACCGAGCCCTGACGGGCGCGGCCGGTGCCCTTCTGGCGGTACGGCTTCTTGCCGCCACCGCGGACCTCGCCGCGGGTCTTGGTCTTGTGCGTGCCCTGGCGGGCAGCGGCCAGCTGCGCGACGACGACCTGGTGGATCAGCGGGATGCTGATCTTCTCAACGCCGAAGATCTCCGCGGGGAGCTCGACGGTACCGGCCTTCTCGCCCGCCGGCGAAAGGATGTCAACAGTGCTCATCGGTTACCTCAGGCCCCCTTGGCCGCGGTGCGGACCAGGACGAGGCCGCCGTTCGGACCGGGAACCGCGCCCTTGATGAGCAGCAGGCCCTTCTCCGCGTCAACGGCGTGGACGGTCAGGTTCTGGGTGGTGACCCGCTCGTTGCCCATGCGACCCGCCATGCGGAGGCCCTTGAACACACGGCCCGGAGTGGCGCAGCCGCCGATGGAGCCAGGCGAGCGGTGCTTGCGCTGGGTACCGTGCCCGGCGCCGAGGCCACCGAAGTTGTGGCGCTTCATGACACCGGCGAAGCCCTTGCCCTTGCTCCTGCCGGTCACGTCGACCTTCGCACCCGCCTCGAACACATCGGCGGTGATCTCCTGGCCGAGGGTGTACTCGGAGGCGTCCGAGGTACGGATCTCGACGAGGTGACGGCGAGGGGTGACGTTGGCCTTCGCGAAGTGACCCTTGAGGGGCTTGTTCACCTTGCGCGGGTCGATCTCGCCGAAGGCGAGCTGGACGGACTCGTAGCCGTCGACTTCCTTCGTACGGATCTGGGTGACGACATTCGGCCCGGCCTTGACGACGGTGACCGGGACGACGCGGTTGTTCTCGTCCCAGACCTGCGTCATGCCGAGCTTCTCGCCCAGAATGCCCTTGATCTGCTTGGTCATCTCTCAGATCACCGCGCCTCAGAGCTTGATCTCGATGTCGACGCCGGCCGGAAGGTCGAGTCGCATCAGAGAGTCAACGGTCTTGGGAGTCGGGTCGAGGATGTCGATCAAGCGCTTGTGGGTGCGCATCTCGAAGTGCTCGCGCGAGTCCTTGTACTTGTGCGGCGACTTGATGACGCAGTACACGTTCTTCTCAGTGGGCAGCGGCACCGGGCCCGCGACCGACGCACCCGTGCGGGTCACCGTCTCGACGATCTTCTTCGCCGAGGAGTCGATGACCTCGTGGTCGTAGGCCTTGAGCCGGATGCGGATCTTCTGTCCCGCCATGGCTACTCAGCAGTCCTGTCTCTCTTACGCTCTGGAACCCGGTATTTCCTTGCTTTTCTCCGACCCACGCGGTCGGGCGTGTCGCGCCCCCACTGACATGGATGTCCCTTGTTCTCGAACATCCCTGCGGGATTGCACACGGCCTGCCGGAACCGCGAGCCGGGGGCTGAAGGCCCACCGGGCGCCTGGCCGGCGCCGCGCCTACGCTTCCCGGAAGATTCCCGTACGTCCGCCCCAGCGCTGCCGTGCGGCAGTTGAGACGACGAGTACTGTGGGACTCGCTTCCGGTCCTCCCGGCGGGAGGCGCGCAGCATCAACACTCGACCGAGCAACTCCGACAGTCTGCCATACGGGCCGCTGCGGAAGCCAATCGAGCCATAGAGATTACCCCGAGGGTGGCAGGGGTGAAACCGGAACGGCGCCCGGTACGACCGGGGTTCCCGTGCGTGTCGCCTCGGAACGGAAGTGGCGCACCCCACATGAACAGGCCCGGAGGGCGGGGCGCCGGCAGGCGGCGCGCGGACGCGGGGCGGAAGAAGAACAAGGACGAGCAGTCGGCCGTCCGGGTGATGGCCGCGCCGCCGCCGCGCGGCCTCTTCACAATCCTGTCGCACCGCGGACGCGGTGCCTTCGTGCATCCCTGCCGTGTCCGGCCCGGTGCGCTTCCGGGTTCCTGAAGATCCGGTGCGCGCCGCTTCCGGATCCCCGAAGACCCTTGAGCACTGCCGCCTCCGGGGCACGGCGCCCGGCTCCGCCGGCCCCGCTCCACGGCCCCCGGGACGGAGCGGGACCCGCCGCATCCCCGGCCCGGCGCCCGCTCTCACCGCTTTCGCCGCACCGATTTCATCGCATCGGCCGGGGTGCCTCTACGGCGCGTGCCGGGGGCGGCACCAGGAGGTGCGGGGTGCGGCGGTCAGATCACGCCCTGGGCCAGCATCGCGTCGGCGACCCGCTCGAAGCCGGCGATGTTCGCCCCGGTGACGTAGTCGCCGGGAGCGCCGTAGCGCTCGGCGGTCTCGTGGCAGGTGGTGTGGATGTCGCGCATGATCCTGTCGAGCTCCTCCTCCACACGGGCGGCCGTCCAGGACGTGCGGGAGTGGTTCTGGGTCATCTCCAGGGCACTGACCGCCACACCGCCCGCGTTCGCCGCCTTGCCGGGGCCGAAGGCGACCCCCGCGCTCTGGAACAGCTGCACGGCCTCGGGCGTCGTCGGCATGTTGGCGCCCTCGGACACGGCCTTCACCCCGTTGCGGATGAGCGTTTCGGCGTCCTTCCCGTCGAGCTCGTTCTGCGTGGCGGACGGCAGCGCGATGTCGGCCGGGACCTCCCAGACCCGCCCGTTCGGCACGAACCGCGCGGAGGCGCCGCGGCGCTCGGCGTACTCGCTGACCCGGCCGCGCTCGACCTCCTTGATCTGCTTCAGCAGCTCGAGGTCGATGCCCTTGTCGTCGACCACGTAGCCACCGGAGTCGGAGCAGGTCACCGGGTTGGCGCCGAGGGCGATCAGCTTCTCCATGGTGTAGATCGCGACGTTCCCGGAGCCGGAGACGACCGCCGTCTGGCCCTCCAGGTCCTCGCCGCGCTCACGCAGCATCGCGGCCATGAACAGCACATTGCCGTACCCGGTCGCCTCCGGACGGATCAGGGAGCCGCCCCAGCCCTGTCCCTTTCCGGTGAGCACCCCGGCCTCCCACCGGTTGGTGATCCTCCGGTACTGACCGAACAGGTAGCCGATCTCACGGGTGCCGACCCCGATGTCGCCGGCGGGCACGTCGGTGTGCTCACCGATGTGCCGGTACAGCTCCGTCATGTACGACTGACAGAACCGCATGATCTCCGCGTCGCTGCGCCCGCGCGGGTCGAAGTCGCTGCCGCCCTTGCCGCCGCCGATGCCGAGCCCGGTCAGGGCGTTCTTGAAGACCTGCTCGAAACCGAGGAACTTCACGATCCCGAGGTTCACCGACGGGTGGAAGCGCAGACCGCCCTTGTACGGGCCGAGCGCGCTGTTGAACTCCACCCGGAACCCTCTGTTGACGTGCACCCGTCCCCGGTCGTCCTGCCACGGCACCCGGAAGATGATCTGCCGCTCCGGCTCGCACAGACGCTCGATGAGCCCTGCCTCCGCGTACTCCGGCCGCGCCTCGAGCACCGGCGCCAGCGTCTCCAGCACCTCGTGAACGGCCTGGTGGAACTCGGGCTGGGCCGGATTGCGGTCCTTGATCTCGGCGTACAGGGAGGCGAGCGCATCCTTGGTGTCGAGTCGCGTCACGGCGGACCCCTTTCTGGCACGACGGCCGGCAGCACACACCGGCGATGAAGCGCTAGGCGCCGTTGCCTCCGCGCGGGACAGGGCCGCCCCGGGAATGGGTTCGTCCGGGAGACGACCGACCCCTCAGTGTGACTCCTGCGTCAACTTACTGACCAGTGATCGATCACCAGGAGACCACCATGTGAGACGGTCCAGCGACGAACGAGGGGCAGACAAGACAAACACCACAAGGGTAAGGCCCCGCGATGACCGCCGAAGACGGCGTGTGACGAGAACGACGCCCCCGAGGACACCCTCGCACGGCAATGCCGTCCGGTGCCGCACCGGACGGCACCGGACGATCCGCCCGGACTGCAGGGAAACCCCGAGCTCACGGCATGTACGCCACCCGAACACCCAGCAGCCCGCACTCGACCGAGAACACGCCGCCCGGCCCACGGCCCTCCCCGCCCATGACCGCCCGCGCGTGTCCGCCCTCGTGCACCAGCGCGCCGGCCACCGCAGGAGTCCTTGCTCCCTCGGCCCCACCACTCCGACAGCGCGGCCTTGACCATGAGCGGTATCCGTGGCATCGCGGGGTCCGGGCGCCGGTCGGCGGCTCCGACGCCGTCACCCGAAGAGGCCGACAGCGACGAAAAATCCCCCCAGGGGGATCCACAGCGCACCTACGACGCGCAATGTGCTCGGCGTGGCGGTCCCCACCGTTGGGTTCACGCGAGCGAAGAGACGGAAGGCACGCTCAGCGGCCCCGCCTGCATTCGTTGCGAACAGCACGCCGAGCCCGAGAAAAGTCGCCCCGACCACCACGGACATCTTCTGGCACCCCTGAGAGAGTCCACGTCATTCGAGGTCACCCATCCCCCCTTCCCCGGCGCCTTGACGCAGCGCCCGCACATGGCGCGGCCCGCGGCCCGCTTCCGGCAGGAGACGACGCCGAGTCCGACTTGCCGCCGAAGATCGGCCATCGGCACCCGGGCGCTGCTCCTGCCCGAGCAGGGACAGTGATCAGAGAACGCTGCCCCGTCGACCTCACAGCTTGCCGAAGATCAGTCCGCGCCAGGTCCAGCCCGACTCGACGACGGCGTTCCGCAAGGGGTTCCGCAGCTCGGCGGCGTCGAAGCGGAAAGTCTCCGTCGCTTCGAGGCGACCGCTCCTCCCCCGTCCGATCGTCCAGTGACGAGAGACGGTCCTGTCGGGCCCGCGCGAGTACTCCGACGACGCCACAAGCCTCGGTGGATTCCCGACCCGGGTGACCTCCCACTGCTCTTCGAGGGCGCGGACCTCGTGGTCTTCCTGGACCAGGCGCATCCGAATCCGGACAGCGCGCGTCAGCTGGGACTCGACGAAGAAGGTCTGCCAGGCGGGTTCTGCCATCCGCCACTCCGCAACCAGGTCTGCGTCATCCGCGGCGCCGTCGCGGACGACGTACGGCACATCGGGCCCGTTGAGGCCGAGCAGGGCGGCTCGCACCTCCTCGGGCGAACCTGGCGCAACGCCGGGGGCGGGGCGCTTGGTTCCGGTCAGCTTGTCGAACAGTCCCATGGATTCCACCTACGAGGGGGGCGATCTGCCGCTTCCGCACTACGACGCTGCGTCGGTGTCCGGGCGAACCGTGCGCACGAAGTCCCGGAAATCATCCAGAACGGCGGGGCATGGAGATGCCGTGGCACTCAGGACCAGGCGGGTCGCCGAGCGCCTGCGCGGATCGGTGACCTCCAGCATGGACAAGTGCACCCGAGTCTGGACGAGGTCGCGGTGCACGCCACCGACGGCGGTCGAGATGACCAGGGTTCATGCGAAACCGGGCACATCCGCAGAGCCGATCCCGCGATGCTCGGTGACCTCGACCGACGTAGCGGCCTGGCGCAGGCACCCCACGGGCTCATGGGCGACCTCGGACAGCGTCGCCGCATCCGGACAGTACTCGCCGGTGAGCGTGATGGTCACGGTGAATCCGACATCCGGTTGCGGATGCAGCGCGCCGAACGCCGCGCTCGGTGCGCAGTGGCACCGCAGCGACGACCGTCAGCCCCTACGGCGTCACGAGTTCGGCCTCGGTGAGCACTTCTCATCCAGTACTTCTCACCCAGCACTTCGTGAGTGACGGCGGCTGACGGCCGGGCAGTGACGCAGCAAGGCTTCCGTTCATTGCAGCGGTGCTCCCGCTCGCCGCATCTCGGCACAGGAACTCTGTTGGTCCCGCGTCTCCCGCATCGAGCCATGCTCGATGTCCACATGAGGTTGTTGAGCACGTTTCCCGGCTCATCCACGCCGAAGGGGTGAACTTGAACCCCCACCAGCGCAGGCCGGCTGCTCCCGGAAGTCCCTGCTGGCCCTGATGCACCTGCACAAGAACGCCCCTGGCCCAACTCACAGCGGGTTCGGCGCCTGCACCGCCACCGACCGCGTCGTGGCGGACAAGCCGTACCACTCTCGGTGCTCACAGAGCTCGAAGAGAGGGTCTCGCGAACACTGCCCGGTCGTACGCACGACCCGACTGCAGCCAGCGCACACGATGTGACCCGCGCCTGCCCGCCCTGCCGGCTCTTTCGTCCTGCTCGACCACGCTCACCACGAACTTCCCGGAGTGCCACCAGCGGTACCCCCTGGACCACCCCGACTGCAGGCCCCAGGCGAACACGCCTTCGTTCGCCTCAAGCATGGGCGGTTCCTCCGCAAGGTCCAGTGCAGCGCCAATCGCCTCGGCCGCACGGTCGTCGCCGTTCACGCCGTCGAGATCGCCTGGCCCTCAGGACGAGAAACGTTCAGCAGGGAAGCGAAGGGCGGACCACAGCATCTCGCCCCACGACTCCTATTCGGAGGGAAGCGTGACACGCGGACAGGAACGAGGGCCGGCTGCGGAGTCAAGAAAACTCTGGAACGTGGACCTCCGCACCTCGGCATACGCATGCGGCTTGTTCCCGGCAAGATCGAGAAGCACGCCGTCATATTTGCTGTTCCACCTGACGGAGAAATACACGTCTCCGTCCTCACAGTGAAGGACAGCCTCGTCGAGCCTTGCCACTCCCTTGTTTCCGTCGATGTCCCGGAAGGAGTCCGAGTCGCGCAATGCCCCGTCGATGACATTCGCGTCGGAGCTGACCGAGAACGAAATCTGAGACTTGCTGGAACCATCCAGATACATGTCACAGGCCCAGGTATGCGGCGTCTCACCGGTCAGCTGCTCGTGACCCGGTTCAGCCAGACCCTTCACAAGGGAATTTTTCGGCAGGGAGAAACCCTGTATGCCGCAGGCGTTCTGGGCATCCGTCGTACGCGGCCTGCTCAACGTGGACAAATCGCTCGGAGCCCTGAGCTCCGTCCTGGAGCAACCAGCACTTTCACCCACCTTCTGCGCTGCGTGGACCAGCAGCCGGGCCAGCCCCTTTCGGTCTGCCGCACCCTGCCCGACCGTAGCCTCGACTGCGGCTACGCTCTTCGGCCCTGGCGGAATCCTCCTGCTTCCCTGGATGCTGCCCACTCGGTCCCAGCAGGCCTTCGGGAGCATGACCCAGCCTCGTGTGTCCGAGACAGCCCCTGACGCCCCGTCCTTGAAGTAGGACATGGTGGAGGGGTTTTTCCAAGTGGCTGTTGTAAACGGGAAGGCTCCGAGCTCCGTAGCCGTCCTGATGGTCACTTCCGCGTCTTCAGTACCTATGAAGCGGCTAGTGCGCTTCACCGTGCAGCGGAACTCGGAGGATGCTGTCGCGGTCTGGCTGCCGACCTCAGCAATACGACCGCTCGAATTGATGGCCGATTGCACGTCATCTGAGGTCACAATGCCACCGCAAAGAGTCTCTGCCCCGAGGAAATTGGTGTTCCACCGGATGAACAGAGCGGCACCGGCAAGGGTTACGACCGCAGTGAGGCCGCCCAGCACAAAGAGCAGTCTCCTCCGGCGCTTCAACGGGTTTTGCATCGTTTTGCCTTCGATGTGCGTTTTGTGAAGATTGACCCTTGCCGCGGAGGGCGTCGTATGCCATTTGACGCCCGCCTGTGCAGCTCTGCTGGGCCTCGCCCGATGCCGCTGCCATGAGGTGAGGATCGAAGTTTCGCTCCTTCCTCACCTATCGAAACGGGCTCTGCTTCCCCAAGCCCTATGGGCTTTGCTCACGGCTTTGGAGATCGCCCGTCTGCGGCCATCCTTCGCCCCGAACACCTTGGCGACAGCGTCTGTATCCTTGTCCGCCCAGGTTCCAGCCGTGCAAGTGTCACCCTTGCTTCATTTCTCAATGGCGCGGACCGTGGCTCGCTTTTCGGCAAAAGACGATGCCAAGCCGGGCTTTCCATCGAAAGGCCCACTGCCGACACCGGGATCTGGGGGGCAGTCGATTCAGCTGCATTTTCCTCGGTTGGGCCGCCTCGACCCGCCCCGTGCAGAGCCCCCTGCACCCGCTGTCACAACGCCCTCCTCCCGCCCGTATGGCCGTTGCGACCTGCCGCACCAGCATCTCGTGCATACGGTGCGCTGATCACTCAATTCTCGACGCGCTACTGCCCCGAAGCTCGTACCCGAGCAGGGACAGTGATCAGAGAACGCTGCCCCGTCGACGCCTTGCGACGGCGAAAGCCGCCACGGTGCCTCCGAGCAGCAGGACGGCGCCGGCGCCGAGAGCGGCCCACAGCAGCCCGTTGCCGCCGTCGCTCTTGGCGGACGCATCGGCAAGGGCCTCACTGCGGGAGCCTCCACTGCCGCTGTTCGGCACCTCGGTGGGCCTCGGCGACGCGGAAGGTGATGCGACCGGGAAGTCCGGCAGGGGGTAGACGTCCGGCGGCCCGGGGTCGCCCGGGTCCTGCAGCGCGATGCGTGGGCGGACGATGCCGTACCCGATGGAGTCGTTGCGCTTGGAGCCGTCCGTGGGGGCTCCGATGGTGTTGAGCATGACCCGGAGAACCTGGTTGTTGGTCCACTCCGGGTGCTTGGACCAGATCAGAGCAGCACTGGCGGAGGCGATGGCGGTGGCATCACTGGTGCCACTGGTCTTGCAGAGACCCGTCTTGCCCCCACAGGCATGGACCATGTCCTCTCCGGGGGCCGCCATGTCCACTTGAGGTCCGTACTGGGAGAAGGACGTTCGCCGGAGGTTCTTACCCACCGCTGCCACGCCGACGACACCGGGCGTGCCGGCGGGGTATTCGACGCGGTTCTCTTTGTCCCCGCTGTTCCCTACGGCGGCGAACACCAAAGCCCCCTTGCGGATCGCATATTCAACCGCCTCGGTCAGCTCTGATGTATTGGAGGCACCCCCCCTCGAGATATTGATGACTTGAGCCCCGGAGTCGGCTGCGTAACGGATTGCCTTGGCAAAGAAGGCTGACGTGGTGAAAGGGTTGATGTCATAGGGGCCGGGAAGCCGTACGGGGAGAATTTTTGCCCCGGGAGCAAGGCCGAACGCTCCCTTACCTCCTCCATGGGCACCCGTACCGGCGATGAGGCCGGCCATCCCCGTTCCGTGCCCTTCATAGTCCGTGTGCTCGTCACCGGGGCGGCTCGCGGGAGCGAAGTCCTTGCCCTCGAGCACCCGACCCCTCAGGTCAGGATTGTTCGGATCGACCCCACTGTCGATCACAGCAACGACGATGCCCTCCCCCGTACTTGTCCGCCACATCTTCTCAGCTTGCATGGCATCCAGGTGCCACTGCTGGGAACGTGTGGAATCGGCATGAGCCTGAGTGGCCGTACCGCCCACCAGCAGTAGGCCGGCAGCCGCCAAAGCCATTGCTCGGACTGTTCTGTCCCACATTCTGCCGACGGGCATGTACCTCACTCGTGTATCCCTTCGGTCCTCAGCCGGCGGCCGGTGGTTCGCCACGACGGTCGGCCTGCCGCTTCTGCCGTCGCTGCCGGTCGGCAGCCGTCGATGCGCCAGGAGTCCCTCGACGGCCGTTTCGAATGCCAGCTTCGCTCGGCACACCTCCAGAAATGCCTCCGCGAGTGGGCGCGGAGGGCACGGATGCCCCAGGGCGTGCCCATGCACGACCTGTGGGCTGCGGTGTGCCCCCGACAACGCCTCCGCGGGCTGGGGGCATGTGGCCTCCGGTGATCGGCCCGGCCTGTCGAGCGGGCGACCGGCCTCCTGTGCCTGGAGCCGCCCCACTGCCCACGGATGCGCGGCCTCCTACGGGCCCGGTGCCGAGCGACCCACCTGGGACGCGCCCCTCCAATCTGCCGGTGGCGGAAGTCCCGGCCGGACGCCCGCCAGTGATGCCCGAGCCGGGCGGAACACCGTAACCGGGCGGCAGACCTTGAGCCGGAAGAGCACGGCCAGGTGTTGCGCCGGAACTCGGCACGTTGCGGCCTCCGACAGGACCGGCTCCGATGACTCCATGACCAGGAACAGGGCCGAAAGGCGCATGTCCAGGACGCTGGAAAACAGGCCCGGAACCACCGGACACTGCACCAGTCTGACCAGCCATGCGACCGCCGATCGCCGGCTTGCCCGGAGCCCCGAAGGCGGAGGGTGCACGCCCTGCCCCCGCAGGAAATTGCGGGACTGTACCGCTCGCCTGTGGAAGACCGCCTCCTGCTTCACCCGGTCGCCCAGTTGTCGCCCCACTGCTTGTTGGCCCCGCGAGGGATTGAGGCACTTCGGTGGGCACTGTCACCGAGTCGATGCTGATGCGGGCGGCAGGGTCGCTCACGAACGATCGCGAGGGCCCGGACGCTGTTGCGTGCGTTGTGGGCGGCACGGCCCTCGTCTCGGCCTTCTCGGAAGGTCCGACGGACATGGGGCCGACGTGACTGCCATGCTCTGCGCCCCCAATTGCAACGCTGCCACCGCCGGCGTTTGCTCCGGTGGCCCTGCTGGAACTTGCCCCCTGCGAGTCAGCCAGATCTGTACTTCTTTCCGAGGGATTGCGCCCCAAGTTCTTCGGCGGCGGTGGGAACTTGGGGCGTTCCAAGTTGTTCAGCTGGGTCGCCGACAGCTTGTACGTCTGCCCCAGCTTGCGCATCTGGGCCGCCGCCTCCTGGCGGACCTTCTCCCGGCTCTCCTTCAACGCGGCCAGTTCGCTCGCGGACTTGGCGCGGATCGCCGCCGCGTCCGGGTCGTTGCGGGCGGCCGTCGCCGCGGCCAGGTTCGCCTCTGCGCCCTTGATGTCACGGGGGATCGACGCCTGGGCCGTGGCGATCGCATTCGACGCCTGACCCAGCCACTTCGCCGCGTCCTCGCTGAAGTCGCTCAGCCGGTAGGTGGAGTTGGCCAGTTCATTGGCCCACGCGCGGAAGGCGTCCGCACCTTCGCCCTTCCACGCCACCCACTGCGGACGGACCTTGAGCTCCTCGGCGATCTTCCGGATCTCCTTGGCCGCGGCCATCAGACGGTCCGCCGCCGCCTGCACCTCGCTCGCGTTCGCCTGGTCCAGCCACGCCAGCATCTGCTCGTGGCTCATGTTCTCGAAGGACGTGCTGCCGCCGCTGCCCTTGCCCGCCATCAGACCTCCCCCCTCACCGTCGGGACCATCAGATCGTGCCGCCCGCGTCGTCCGCCGGCGGACGCACCGGCTGCGTCGGCCCGGTGGCTCCGCCGTGCTCGCCGCCGTCCTGGTTCTTCTGCGGCAGCGACGGGTCGTAGCTTCCGCCGTAGTGCTTGGTCATCCCCACGCTGATCGCCGCCATCCGGTTCCGCACGTCCAGGTCGATGTTCTCGTAGCCCTTGTGCGAGGCCATGACCGCGATGGCCATGCCCTCCATCGAGTCCGCCAGGAGCTTCGACAGCTTCTCCAGCTCGCTGATCACCGTCTCGTACGCCGCGTACAGGCCGGCCGCCTCCACCCACGCTCCGCCCCCGCCGCCGAACTGGTGGCGGGCGAGCTGGGCCTCCCCCACTTTGCCCGGACCGGCCTCCGAGCCCTTCAGGTCGCGGATCAGGTCGTCCACCCGCTTCTGGAACTTCGTGAAGGACGACAGTTCCGTGGCCACGTCGACGGCGGCGTCCCGTGCCGCGTCGAACACACCGGAGAACCACGACGACTGCCCGGTCGCCCCGGTATCGCTCGGCAACACAGCTTCCTCCCCCGTGTGTTCGTCAGCGCCAGCTTCGTCGGCAACTCTAGCTACACCCAGTGACAGTACCTGTCCCGATCGTGCGCCGACGATCCGAATCGGCCACCCTTGGACAATTCAACTTGCTTGAGCAGAGCGGGACATGAGTGCTCGTACTCAGGTCCGTCCCCATACCGGCGCGGCGTTGCTCCTGTCACGGAAGGTCAACACGGCCGTCCGCCCTGGGGGCACGGGCAATGCCGGTGCCTTCGTGGGCCCGAAGAGCGCGCCGCGGACACAGGCCCATGCACCCCGGGACAAGGAGGACGACCGCCATTCCTGGTGACATGGCCGACCACGTGTCCGAGGGCGCCCCCTCGGGCCCTCCTGGTGGGCGAAGGCCCCCGAGCGCCGGGACCTCCCGCGGTTCGCGGCAGCCCGCGAGGAGGCCCAGCTGCCCCTCGACCGGCGGTGGAAGGGCCGCCGGGACGGCCTGGACGCGCTCATCCCCGCCCCGGGACCGGGCCGACCGCGGCTTCGCCCGTGTTCTGCCGGATCAGGAGAAGCGGTTCCACCACCACGGCTGGGGCCTGCCACACCGTCGAGGTCGCCGCGCTGCTGCTCGCCGAGCACCGCCGGCCCGATGACATCCGCCTTCTGCGGCAGACGACCACCGCCGGCTTCGGCACCTGAGGCGAGCCCCGGCCGTCACAAAGGGACGGGCGCCATGCGAAAGGGCCCGGGCCGCGGCGCACGGCGCCGACGCGCGGCATGCGAAAGGGCCCGTACGACCGGAGTCGTACGGGCCCTTTCAGGCGCTCGCAGCGGAGCTGCCGGAGCAGGTCCCCGGACTTACTTGATGATCTTGGTGACCTGGCCGGCGCCCACCGTACGGCCACCCTCGCGGATGGCGAACTTCAGGCCCTCCTCCATGGCGACGGGCTGGATGAGCTCCACCTTCATCTCGGTGTTGTCACCCGGCATGACCATCTCGGTGCCCTCGGGCAGGGTCACCACACCGGTCACGTCCGTCGTACGGAAGTAGAACTGCGGGCGGTAGTTGTTGAAGAACGGCGTGTGGCGGCCACCCTCGTCCTTCGACAGGATGTAGGCCTGGGCCTGGAACTCGGTGTGCGGGGTGACCGAGCCCGGCTTGATGACGACCTGGCCGCGCTCGACGTCCTCGCGCTTGACACCGCGGAGCAGCAGACCGACGTTCTCACCGGCCTGGCCCTCGTCGAGCAGCTTGCGGAACATCTCGATGCCGGTGACCGTGGTCTTGGTCTTCTCCGGCCGGATACCGACGATCTCGACTTCCTCGTTGACCTTGAGGACACCACGCTCGATACGGCCGGTGACGACCGTACCGCGACCGGTGATGGTGAAGACGTCCTCGATCGGCATCAGGAACGGCTTGTCGACCTCGCGGGTCGGCTCCGGAACCGACTCGTCGACGGCCTTCATCAGGTTGAGGACCGAGTCGACCCACTGCTTGTCGCCCTCGAGGGCCTTCAGCGCGGAGACCCTGATGACCGGAACCTCGTCGCCCGGGAACTCGTACTCGGTGAGGAGCTCACGGACCTCAAGCTCGACGAGCTCCAGGATCTCCTCGTCGTCCACCATGTCGGCCTTGTTCAGGGCGACCACGATGTACGGCACGCCGACCTGGCGGGCCAGGAGCACGTGCTCCTTGGTCTGCGGCATCGGGCCGTCGGTGGCGGCGACCACCAGGATCGCGCCGTCCATCTGGGCGGCACCGGTGATCATGTTCTTGATGTAGTCCGCGTGACCCGGGCAGTCGACGTGGGCGTAGTGACGCGTCTCGGTCTGGTACTCGACGTGCGAGATCGAGATGGTGATACCGCGCTGGCGCTCTTCGGGAGCCTTGTCGATGTTGTCGAACGGGGTGGCCTCGTTGAGGTCCGGGTACGCGTCGTGCAGCACCTTGGTAATGGCGGCCGTGAGGGTCGTCTTACCGTGGTCGATGTGACCGATGGTGCCGATGTTGACGTGCGGCTTAGTCCGCTCGAACTTCGCCTTCGCCACTGGGGTCCTCCTGTGGAGTGGTTCTGTACGCCTTACTTCATCGGCGCCAGGTGATCTTTGCTGGATGGCCCGGATCCTCGGGGCATTCCGACCACGTTTGCGGCGGAATGCCCCATGAGGCTCCGGAGTCAAGCCTAAAGGCTGGAACCCGGAAGAGTTACTCGCCCTTGGCCTTCGCGATGATCTCCTCGGCGACGTTCCGCGGAACCTCGGCGTAGGAGTCGAACTGCATCGAGTAGCTTGCGCGACCCGACGTCTTGCTGCGGAGGTCTCCGACGTAGCCGAACATCTCCGACAGGGGCACGAGGCCCTTCACGACGCGGGCACCCGCCCGCTCCTCCATGGCCTGGATCTGGCCACGGCGGGAGTTGATGTCGCCGATGACGTCGCCCATGTACTCCTCGGGCGTGGTGACCTCCACGGCCATCATCGGCTCGAGGAGAACCGGGCTGGCCTTGCGCGCAGCCTCCTTGAAGGCCTGCGAGCCGGCAATCTTGAACGCCAGCTCGGAGGAGTCCACCTCGTGGTAGGCGCCGTCGAGCAGCGTCACCCGGACACCGGTCATCTCGTAACCGGCGAGGACACCGAACTGCATGGCCTCCTGGCAGCCGGCGTCGACCGACGGGATGTACTCCTTCGGGATACGTCCACCAGTGACCTGGTTGACGAACTCGTAGGCGGTGTCGCCGCCCTCGATCGGCTCGATCGAGATGACGACGCGACCGAACTGACCGCTGCCACCCGTCTGCTTCTTGTGGGTGTACTCGACCTTCTCGACCGCCTTGCGGATGGTCTCGCGGTACGCGACCTGCGGCTTGCCGACGTTGGCCTCGACCTTGAACTCGCGCCTCATGCGGTCCACGAGGACCTCGAGGTGCAGCTCGCCCATACCGCCGATGACGGTCTGGCCGGTCTCCTCGTTGGTGTGGACCTGGAAGGAGGGGTCCTCCTCCGCGAGCCGCTGGATGGCGACGCTCAGCTTCTCCTGGTCGCCCTTGGACTTGGGCTCGATCGCGACCTCGATGACCGGGGCCGGGAAGTCCATGGACTCCAGGATCACCGGGTTCTGGTCGTCGCAGAGCGTCTCACCGGTGGTGGTCTGCTTCAGGCCCATGACCGCGACGATGTCGCCGGCGCCCACCGACGAGATCTCCTCACGCTTGTTGGCGTGCATGCGGTAGATCTTGCCGATGCGCTCCTTCTTGCCCTTGACGGAGTTCAGCACGGCGGTGCCGGAGTCCAGGCGGCCGGAGTACACACGGACGAAGGTGAGCTTGCCCAGGTGCGGGTCGCTCATGATCTTGAACGCCAGCGCCGACAGGGGCTCGTCGTCGGACGGCTTGCGCTTGACGACCGTCTCCGCGTCGCCCATCGCGTGGCCCTCGATGGCCTCGATGTCGACCGGGGACGGCAGGTAGCGCACGATCGCGTCGAGCAGCGGCTGGACACCCTTGTTCTTGAACGCGGTGCCGCAGAACACCGGGGTGACGGTGGTCTCGCTGCTCTTGCCGGAGGCGATGGTGATACGGCGGATCGCCGCGTACAGCTGCTCCTCGGTGGGCTCCTGGCCCTCGAGGTACAGCTCCATCATCTCCTCGTCGTTCTCGGCGACGGCCTCGACCAGCTTGCCGCGCCACTCCTCGGCGGCCTCGACGTGGGTGTCCGGGATGTCGACGACGTCGTACATCTCGCCCTTGGCCGCCTCGGGAGACCACACCAGGGCCTTCATGCGGACCAGGTCGACAACGCCCTTGAAGTCCGCCTCGGCGCCGATCGGCAGCTGCATGACCAGCGGCTGCGCGCCCAGGCGGTCCTTGATCATGTCGACACAACGGTGGAACTCGGCACCGGTGCGGTCCAGCTTGTTCACGAAGCAGATGCGCGGAACGCCGTAGCGGTCCGCCTGACGCCACACCGTCTCGGACTGGGGCTCGACGCCGGCGACGCCGTCGAACACCGTGACAGCACCGTCGAGCACGCGCAGGGAGCGCTCCACCTCTACGGTGAAGTCGACGTGGCCCGGCGTGTCGATGATGTTGATGGTGTGGTCGACGTCGTCCAGCGTCCAGTGGCAGGTGGTGGCAGCAGAAGTGATCGTGATGCCACGCTCCTGCTCCTGCTCCATCCAGTCCATGGTGGCGGAGCCCTCGTGGGTCTCGCCAAGCTTGTACGAACGACCGGTGTAGAACAGGATCCGCTCGGTGGTGGTCGTCTTGCCCGCGTCGATGTGGGCCATGATGCCGATGTTGCGCACCCTGGCCAGGTCAAGTGAAGTGGTAGCCATAAGGCTTCAGTCTTCTCTCGGATCTCGATGGGGAAGCGACTACCAGCGGTAGTGCGCGAAGGCCTTGTTGGACTCGGCCATCTTGTGGGTGTCCTCGCGCTTCTTCACAGCGGCGCCGAGGCCGTTGGACGCATCGAGGAGCTCGTTGAGCAGACGCTCGGTCATCGTCTTCTCGCGACGGGCACGGGCGTAACCGACCAGCCAGCGCAGCGCCAGCGTGTTGGCGCGGCCGGGCTTGACCTCGACCGGCACCTGGTAGGTGGCGCCACCGACGCGGCGGGACTTGACCTCGAGGGTCGGCTTGATGTTGTCGAGAGCACGCTTGAGGGTGACGACCGGGTCGTTGCCGGTCTTCTCCCGCAGGCCCTCCATGGCACCGTAGACGATCCGCTCGGCGGTGGAGCGCTTGCCGTTCAGCAGCACCTTGTTGATGAGGGAGGTCACCAGAGGAGAACCGTAGACCGGGTCGACGTGAACCGGACGCTTCGGGGCGGGGCCCTTACGAGGCATTCTTACTTCTCCTTCTTGGCGCCGTAACGGCTGCGGGCCTGCTTGCGGTTCTTGACACCCTGGGTGTCGAGCGAACCACGGATGATCTTGTAACGAACACCCGGCAGGTCCTTCACACGCCCACCGCGCACGAGCACGATGGAGTGCTCCTGCAGGTTGTGTCCTTCACCCGGAATGTAAGCGGTGACCTCGATGCCGCTGGTCAGACGCACACGCGCGACCTTGCGGAGGGCCGAGTTCGGCTTCTTCGGGGTAGTCGTGAAGACACGCGTGCACACACCACGGCGCTGAGGGGACCCCTCGAGCGCGGGCGTCTTGTTCTTGTCGACCTTGTCCTGCCGGCCCTTGCGGACCAACTGCTGGATCGTGGGCACTACTTCTCCGGTTTCTGTGTGCCGATGGGTACAGCTAACCTGGAACGTCACCGACCCACGCGGTCGGGTGTGTCGAATCCCGCAGACTCCCACCGGAAGGCAGAAAGAGGCGCAGATTACGGCGGCCGTCAGCAGCTCCCTGTGCGGCATGAAAGGCGCGCACGAAAGCCAGGGCACACCCCAGGCACAAGGTCTGAGCGTACCTACCTCATTCGCTGCGGTCAAAACAAATGGGCCCTGCCCGCCTTGTTCCGCGTGCTTTGTCAAGCCCCCGTATGCTGCGCGATCTTCGAATCCATGGATCACGATCCGCGAATACGACAATCTTCGCATGTCAGGCCGCTGTCGCGGCGGTGAACACCGAGGCCCACGACCCTCCCGCATCAGCACCCTCCCCCTTCCCTGCCGGCGCGCTCCGAAACGTCTTTCGGGTGCCTCCGGACGGGTCACGGCGCACCCGGACGGACCACGGAGGACCACGGGGGCCACGCGCCCGGGAACCGGGCTCACGGAGCCTCAGAGGCGCGCGTACGAGGCGTTCACGCGCCGGTCCGGGGCATCCCCGCCGCCGCACACCACCGCGCACCGCCGCAGCACCGCCGGGGAGACCGCAGCGCCACCGCGTCATCACCGAGGGAAGGCACCGTGCGACAGGGGCATTCCCTGCTTCCGTGGACACTTCTGCGACTTCTGCGACTTCTGGGACTTCTGCGACGCCGTGGACCGCCGCCCGCGCGACGCGCACGGCTGCGGCGTCCGGCGTGCGCACCCGCCGGACCGCGGGTGGTGCGTCCGCCCCGTCCGGGGCTGCCCGCCTTCCTCCGGCGCGTTCATGACGGGCCGTCGGCCGCGTACGTCACCGGCACGGGTCACCGTGGGTCACCGGCGTGCGTCAGCCCGATGCGAGGGCCGTCGTCAGGACGAGGAGGACGAGGAAGAGGGCCCAGCCGGCGACGGAGAGCCATCCCAGGACCAGACCGGCCAGGGCCAGGGCGTCGCCGCCCTCGTCCCGGCGGCGGATCTCGGCGCGGGCGGCATGGCCCAGGATCACCGCGGGAAAGCCCGTGAGGCCGGCGGTCATCAGGGTGAGCACGCCGCAGACCAGGGAGCCGACCGCCTTGCTGTTGGTGGGCGGGACCGGGCGCGGCAGAAACGTCGCGGGAACGGCCGGGGCCGCGGCGGGGAACGGTGCGGGACCCTGCGGCAGATCGGCGACCAGCAGTGCCAGTTCCCCGACGGTGCGTGCCTGGTAGGCCCGGGCCGTGCGCCGGTCGAACTCCTCCTGGTCCAGACGGCCCTCGCCGAAGCCCGCTCTGAGCACGTCCACGGCACGCTCGCGGTCGGCGTGGGACGCCAGCAGGGACGGGTTGCCCTGCCACGGCTGCGGAACGCCCTGTCCGGGCTGCCACGGCTGCCACGGCTGCCACGGCGGTTGCGCTGGAGGGAACGACACGGACGACCTCCCCCGAACCGTACGAGTCCCTCCATCATGCGCCATCGGGGGCCGGAACGCCGAGGGGAGACCATCCCGTGACGGAATGGTCTCCCCTTCAGGACGTCAGCACGTTCGTCCGTACCTCAGCACGCGGGACGCGTACGCCGAACGCGCACCCGCCTCACTGGTTGTACGGCCCGTAGTCGTAGTCCTCCAGCGGAACGGCCTGGCCGGAGCCCGCGCCGAACGGCGAGTAGTCGATGTCGTCGTAGCCCACGGCCGAGTACATCGCGGCCTTGGCCTCCTCGGTCGGCTCGACCCGGATGTTGCGGTAGCGGGCCAGACCCGTACCGGCCGGGATGAGCTTGCCGATGATGACGTTCTCCTTGAGACCGATGAGCTGGTCGGACTTGGCGTTGATCGCCGCGTCCGTCAGGACTCGGGTGGTCTCCTGGAAGGACGCCGCCGACAGCCAGGACTCGGTCGCCAGCGAGGCCTTGGTGATACCCATCAGCTGCGGACGGCCGGAGGCCGGCTGACCGCCCTCCTGGACCACACGACGGTTCTCCTGCTCGAACTTCGAGCGCTCGACCAGCTCGCCGGGCAGCAGCTCGGCGTCGCCGGACTCGATGATCGTCACCCGGCGCAGCATCTGCCGGATGATGATCTCGATGTGCTTGTCGTGGATCGACACACCCTGCGAGGTGTAGACCTTCTGGACCTCCTGGACCAGGTGGATCTGGACGGCCCGCTGACCCAGGATGCGCAGCACGTCGTGCGGGTTGGTGGCACCCACGGTGAGCTTCTGGCCCACCTCGACGTGGTCGCCCTCGTTGACCAGCAGACGGGCGCGCTTCGAGATCGGGTAGCTCGTCTCGTCGCTGCCGTCGTCCGGCGTGATGATGATCTTCTTGGTCTTCTCGGTCTCCTCGATCCGGACGCGTCCGGCCGCCTCGGCGATCGGGGCGACACCCTTGGGCGTACGGGCCTCGAAGAGCTCGACGACACGCGGCAGACCCTGGGTGATGTCGTCACCGGCCACACCACCGGTGTGGAAGGTACGCATCGTCAGCTGGGTACCGGGCTCACCGATGGACTGGGCGGCGATGATGCCGACCGCCTCACCGATGTCGACCAGCTTGCCGGTGGCGAGCGAGCGGCCGTAGCACATGGCGCAGGTGCCCACCGTGGACTCGCAGGTCAGGACCGAGCGGGTCTTGACCTCCTCGACACCGCGGGAGATCAGCTCCTCGATGAGCACGTCGCCCAGGTCGGTGCCGGCCGGGGCCAGCACCTGCCCGTCGACCACGATGTCCTCGGCCAGGCAGCGCGCGTACACGGACGTCTCGACGTTGTCCGCCTTGCGCAGCACGCCGTCCTCGCCCCGCTGCGCGATGCGCAGACGCAGACCGCGGTCGGTGCCGCAGTCCAGCTCGCGGATGATGACGTCCTGGGAGACGTCGACCAGACGACGGGTGAGGTAACCCGAGTCGGCGGTACGCAGGGCGGTGTCGGCCAGACCCTTGCGGGCACCGTGCGTGGAGATGAAGTACTCCAGCACGGTCAGACCCTCGCGGAAGGACGCCTTGATGGGCCGCGGGATGGTCTCGTTCTTGGCGTTCGACACCAGACCGCGCATACCGGCGATCTGACGCATCTGCATCATGTTTCCTCGGGCACCCGAGTTGACCATCATGAAGATCGGGTTGGTCTTCGGGAAGTTGCCCGTCATGGCCTCGGCGACGTCGTTGGTCGCCTTGGTCCAGATCGCGATGAGCTCCTGGGTCCGCTCGTCCTTGGTGATCAGACCGCGCTCGTACTGCCGCTGGACCTTCTCGTCCTGCGCCTCGTACTTGGCGACGATCTCCTTCTTCGCCTCGGGGACGACGATGTCGGAGATGGCGACGGTGACACCGGAACGGGTGGCCCAGTAGAAGCCGGCCGCCTTCAGGTTGTCGAGCGTGGCCGCCACGACGATCTTCGGGTAGCGCTCGGCGAGGTCGTTGACGATCTCGGAGAGCTGCTTCTTGCCCACCTCGAAGTCGACGAACGGGTAGTCCTCGGGCAGCAGCTCGTTGAAGAGCGCGCGGCCCAGGGTCGTCCGCAGGCGGAAGCTGTCGCCCGGCTGCCACTCGGGCTGGCCGTCCTCACCGACCGGCGGGGTCCAGTTGCGCGGCGGGACGGTGCCCGCCGGGAAGCGGATGTCCACGCTCGACTGCAGCGAGAGCTCGCCGGCGTCGAACGCCATGATCGCCTCGGCCACCGAGGAGAAGGAGCGGCCCTCGCCCTTGACCTCGCGCATCTCGCTGTCGGTGGTGAGGAAGTACAGACCGAGGACCATGTCCTGGGTCGGCATCGTCACCGGGCGGCCGTCGGCCGGCTTGAGGATGTTGTTCGAGGACAGCATCAGGATGCGCGCCTCGGCCTGGGCCTCCGCGGACAGCGGCAGGTGCACGGCCATCTGGTCGCCGTCGAAGTCCGCGTTGAACGCGGTGCACACGAGCGGGTGGATCTGGATGGCCTTGCCCTCGACCAGCTGCGGCTCGAAGGCCTGGATGCCGAGACGGTGCAGGGTGGGCGCACGGTTCAGCAGAACCGGGTGCTCCGCGATGACCTCTTCCAGCACGTCGTACACGACCGTGCGGCCGCGCTCGACCATGCGCTTGGCGCTCTTGATGTTCTGCGCGTGGTTCAGGTCGACCAGGCGCTTCATCACGAACGGCTTGAACAGCTCCAGCGCCATCGCCTTCGGCAGACCGCACTGGTGCAGCTTCAGCTGCGGACCGACGACGATCACGGAACGCGCCGAGTAGTCGACACGCTTGCCGAGCAGGTTCTGGCGGAAGCGGCCCTGCTTGCCCTTCAGCATGTCGCTGAGGGACTTCAGCGGGCGGTTGCCGGGGCCGGTCACCGGGCGGCCGCGGCGGCCGTTGTCGAAGAGCGCGTCGACGGCCTCCTGGAGCATGCGCTTCTCGTTGTTGACGATGATCTCGGGCGCGCCGAGGTCGAGAAGCCGCTTCAGGCGGTTGTTGCGGTTGATGACACGGCGGTACAGGTCGTTCAGGTCGGAGGTCGCGAAGCGGCCACCGTCCAGCTGCACCATCGGACGCAGGTCCGGCGGGATGACCGGGACGCAGTCCAGGACCATGCCCTTGGGGCTGTTGGAGGTCTGCAGGAACGCGGAGACGACCTTCAGGCGCTTGAGCGCACGGGTCTTCTTCTGGCCCTTGCCGGTGCGGATGATCTCGCGGAGCTTCTCGGCCTCCGCCTCCAGGTCGAAGGACTCCAGGCGCTTCTGCAGCGCGGCGGCGCCCATCGAGCCCTCGAAGTAGGTGCCGAAGCGGTCACGCAGCTCGCGGTAGAGCAGCTCGTCGCCCTCGAGGTCCTGGACCTTGAGGTTCTTGAACCGGTTCCACACCTCTTCCAGCCGGTCGAGGTCGCGCTGTGCGCGGTCGCGCAGCTGCTTCATCTCGCGCTCGGCGCTCTCGCGCACCTTGCGGCGCACGTCGGCCTTGGCGCCCTCGGCCTCCAGCTCGGCGAGGTCCGCCTCCAGCTTCTTGGCGCGGGCCTCCAGGTCGGCGTCGCGGCGCTGCTCGATCTGCTGCCGCTCGACCGAGATCTGGGCCTCCAGCGAGGGCAGGTCGCGGGCGCGGCGCTCCTCGTCGACGTACGTGATCATGTACGCCGCGAAGTAGATGACCTTCTCCAGGTCCTTCGGGGCCAGGTCCAGCAGGTAGCCCAGGCGCGACGGGACGCCCTTGAAGTACCAGATGTGCGTGACGGGCGCGGCCAGCTCGATGTGGCCCATCCGCTCACGGCGCACCTTCGCGCGCGTGACCTCGACGCCACAGCGCTCGCAGATGATGCCCTTGAAGCGGACGCGCTTGTACTTGCCGCAGTAGCACTCCCAGTCCCGGGTGGGGCCGAAGATCTTCTCGCAGAAGAGGCCGTCCTTCTCGGGCTTGAGGGTGCGGTAGTTGATGGTCTCGGGCTTCTTGACCTCGCCGTGGCTCCACTGGCGGATGTCGTCGGCGGTGGCCAGGCCGATCCGCAGCTCGTCGAAGAAGTTGACGTCGAGCACTATGCGTCAATCCCTCTCAGGGTCGTTAAGTCTGTGGTCTGAAACGGGGGCCTGGGGGTCGGGGCGGGCCTTCCCGGCCGGGA
>NZ_MUME01000081.1 GCF_002155915.1 Streptomyces thermovulgaris
CCCCCCCCCCCCACCGGCACCGGGCCGCCGCGGGGGCCTCGGCCGGCCTTCCGGCCGGAGGACTCCGGTCGGAAGGGCATCACGTCCGTTCCGTGAGAGCTCCGGGCCCTTCGGGGCGTGCCGGCCGCAGGCCCACCCCGTGGGCGAGCCGGACCACCGCGTGCCGGAAGAACGGCTCGCGGTCCTCCACCACCCGGTTGAAGTGACCGAACAGCTCGAATCCGACCAGCCCGAACAGCTGCGCCCAGGCGGCGACGAGCGCGGCTCCCGCCTCGGACGGCAGGCCGGGCGCGAGTTCGGCGGTCATCCGCCCGGCCTCGCCGAGCAGTTCGGGCGGCAGCGGAGGGACGGCCAGCTCGCCCCGCTCGTGGGCGTCGCGGACGATGCCGATGAGGACCAGGCCGACGCGGGCCGCGGCCGGGACGGTCGTCCGCGGCGCGCTGTAGCCGGGCACGGGCGAGCCGTAGATGAGGGCGTACTCGTGCGGATGCGCCAGCGCCCAGGCGCGGACCGCCTCGCACACGGCGGTCCAGCGCACCAGGGGCTCGGCGCCGGCCACCGCCTCGTGCGCGGACTCGGCGGCCTCGCCCAGGGAGTCGTAGGCGTCGGTGATGAGCGCGGTCAGCAGCTCGTCGCGGCTGGGGAAGTACCGGTACAGCGCGGAGGAGACCATGCCGAGCTCACGGGCCACGGCGCGCAGCGAGAGCTTCGCGGCGCCCTCCTTCGCGAGCTGCCGGCGCGCCTCGTCCTTGATCGCCGCGGTGATCTCCGTCCTGGCCCGGGCACGGGCGCCTTTCACAGTGCTCATGGGGGGAAGTGTTCCACGGTTGCGGAGCGGCGCACACGAAGTGGAGCAGCGATCTGAAAAGAGAGCACTGCTCTTGCGACGGTTCACCGATCCGTGCACACTGCTCTCGAACGAGAGCACTGCTCTCTCTCGCGCCGTCACCGAGGAAAGGGGGCGCCATGTCGTCGCCACCGACGCCGTACTACCGCCGGAACAGCTGGTGGACCGCCCGTCTCAACGGCCTCGTCGGCCGCCTCGCCCGGCACGGGATCAGACTCGCCGGCTCCGCCGAGCTGACCGTGCGGGGCCGCGTCAGCGGCCGGCCGCAGCGCATTCCGGTCAACCCGCACACCCACCGGGGCGAGCAGTACCTCGTCTCGGCCCGCGGCCACTCCCAGTGGGTCCGCAACATGCGCGCGGCGGGCGGCGGAGAGCTGCGCGTCGGGCGGAAGGTGCGGAGGTTCACCGCGCAGGAGCTGCCCGATGCCGAGAAGCCGCCGGTCCTGCGGACCTATCTGGAGCGGTGGGGCTGGCAGGCCGGCCGGTACTTCCAGGGCGTCACGGCGAAGTCCTCCGGCGAGGAGATCGCCGCGATCGCCCCGGACCACCCGGTCTTCCGGATCACGGTCGTGGACTGACCGGGTCCTTCGCACCGGAGGCGGCCGGCTGACGGTCCAGCACGGTCAGGGCGCGCTGGGCCATGGGGCGGGTACGGACGATCTCGCCGAGCGAGGTCGCCCCCTGCGTGATCTCCTTGAACGCCCGCCAGGCGGGCCGGAAGCCGGTCAGGGCCGCGTGGAACAGCCCGGGCCGGCGCGCGAACACCGCCAGCATCCGCTTGCCGACGGCCATCTCGACCCCGAGCCCCGACTTGATCGCGAACGCGTAGTTCAGGGCCTGGCGCCGGGTCTCCACCGCGTCGGGCGCCTCGGCGATGCGCACCGCCCACTCCCCCGCGAGCCGCCCGGACCTGAGCGCGTAGGAGATGCCCTCGCGCGTCCACGGCTCCAGAAGCCCCGCCGCGTCCCCGCACACCAGCACCCGCCCGCGCGAGAGCGGCGAGTCGTCGGCCCGGCAGCGCGTCAGATGCCCCGAGGAGATGGACGGTTCGAAGCCGGCCAGGCCCAGCCGGCCGATGAACTCCTCCAAGTACCGCTTGGTGGCGGCACCTTCACCGCGTGCCGAGATCACGCCGACGGTCAGGGTGTCCCCCTTGGGGAACACCCAGCCGTAACTGCCGGGCAGCGGCCCCCAGTCGATGAACACCCGTCCCCGCCAGTCCTCGGCGACGGTCTCCGGCACCGGGATCTCCGCCTCCAGGCCCAGGTCCACCTGGTCCAGCTTCACCCCGACGTGGGCCCCTATGCGGCTGGCGCTGCCGTCCGCGCCGACCACCGCGCGCGCCAGCAGCGTCTCGCCGCCCTGGAGCACCACGGCGACCGTACGCCGGTCCGGCACCGCCGCGCCGTGCTGCTCGACCCGCAGGACGGTGGTGCCCGTGCGCAGCTCGGCGCCGGCCTGCTGCGCGTGCTCGACGAGCCGCTGGTCGAACTCGGGCCGGTTGAGCAGGCCGAACAGCATCTGCTTGGAGCGGCGGGTACGGGTGAAACGGCCGCCCAGCGAGAAGGTCACGGCGTGCACCCGGTCCTTCAGCGGGAGTTCGAACCCGGGCGGCAGCGCGTCGCGCGAGGGACCGATGATCCCTCCGCCGCAGGTCTTGTACCGGGGCAGCTCCGCCTTCTCCAGCAGCAGTACGCGTCGTCCCGCGACCGCCGCCGCGTAGGCGGCCGAGGCGCCCGCGGGTCCCGCGCCCACCACGACGACGTCCCACACCTGCCGCTCGCCGCCCCGCACGTCGCCCGCCGAAGAGTTCCCGCTGCTCACGATGGTCTACCGCTCCCGATCAACCCGGCTGCCGCTGCTGTCTGTCGCATCCTACGGCGGCCTTCGCCGTGGATCGCTGTGGGAGGATCGGCAGCGCACACGCCCCGTGCACCGGGGCGTGCCTGCTCTGACACGATCATCCACAGAACGGAAGCGCTCGGAAGTATCACCCCGGTACTCACGAGTGCGACATCGCACCCACAAGGAGCGTGCCCATGCCGTCGCATCCGGTCGCTGACACCGTCGCCTCCCTGATGCCCGGGGCGCGGACGGAACTCGCCGAGCTGGTGGCCTTCAAGTCGGTGGCGGACTTCGACCAGTACCCGCGGAGCGAGAGCGAGGCGGCCGCGCGCTGGATCGCCGGCGCGCTGCGTGCCGAGGGCTTCACGGACGTGGCCCTGCTCGACACCCCGGACGGCACCCAGTCGGTGTACGGCTTCCTGCCCGGCCCCGAGGGCGCGAAGACGGTCCTGCTCTACGCCCACTACGACGTGCAGCCGCCGCTGGACGAGGCCGGCTGGACCAGCCCGCCCTTCGAGCTGACCGAGCGCGACGGCCGCTGGTACGGACGCGGCGCCGCCGACTGCAAGGGCGGCGTCATCATGCACCTGCTCGCGCTGCGCGCGCTGAAGGCGAACGGCGGCGTGCCGGTGAACGTCAAGGTGATCGTCGAGGGCTCGGAGGAGCAGGGCACCGGCGGTCTGGAGCGCTACGCCGAGGAGCACCCGGAGCTGCTGGAGGCCGACGCCATCGTGATCGGCGACAGCGGCAACTTCCGCCTCGGCCTGCCCACCGCCACCACCGTTCTGCGCGGCATGACCCTGGTCCGCGTCCAGGTCGACACCCTCGAGGGCAACCTGCACTCCGGCCAGTTCGGCGGTGCCGCGCCCGATGCGCTCGCCGCGCTGATCCGCGTCCTGGACTCGCTGCGCGCCGAGGACGGCTCGACGACCGTGGACGGCCTGGACGGCGGCTCCGTGTGGGAGGGCCTGGAGTACGACGAGGAGCAGTTCCGCAAGGACGCCAAGGTGCTCGACGGCGTGGGGCTGATCGGCTCCGGCACGGTCGCCGACCGCCTGTGGGCCCGCCCTGCCGTCACCGTCCTCGGCATCGACTGCCCGCCGGTCGTCGGCGCCACCCCGTCCGTGCAGGCGAGCGCCCGCGCCCTGGTCAGCCTGCGGGTGCCGCCGGGCGTCGACGCGGCCCGGGCGACCGAACTGCTCGAGGCCCATCTGCGGGCGCACACACCGTGGGGCGCCCGGGTGCGCACCGAGCGGATCGGACAGGGGCAGGCCTTCCGCGCCGACACCGCCGGCCCGGCCTACCGGGCGATGGCCGACGCGATGGCGGTCGCCTATCCCGGCCAGGAGATGCAGTACGCCGGCCAGGGCGGTTCCATCCCCCTGTGCAGCACCCTCGCCTCGCTCTACCCGAAGGCCGAGATCCTCCTCATCGGCCTGAGCGAGCCGGAGGCGCGGATCCACGCCGTGGACGAGAGCGTCTCCCCCGAGGAGCTGGAGCGCCTGTCGGTCGCGGAGGCGCTCTTCCTGCGCAACTACGCGGCGGGCTGAGCCCTCCCCGCGCCCGGGCCTCCCCTCCGGCCGCCTCCGGGCTCCCCGGCACCTCTTTCGGCCTCCTCCGGCCCTCCTTCCGGCCTCCTGCGGCTTTCCGGCCTTCCCGGCGGCAGAACGCCCCCGGATCCGGCCGGTGCCGCGGGAGCGGACCGGGGGCGCCGGGTGCCGGGCCTCAGCCGACCGGGACGCCCGCCTCCAGGTACACCGCCGCTCCGCGTTCGCGTGCCCGCAGTGCGCGGCGGAGCCGTTCGTAGCGGACGGGCGGGAGGAGGGAGGCGGCCTCCTGCTCGGTGACGAAGCGGCAGTCGCGCAGTTCGGGGCCGGGCAGGAGCAGGCGCTCGGCCGCCGCGGAGCCCAGGCGGCCGCCGTCGAAGAGGAAGCGCAGACCGCCGAAGCCGGGGGGTGCGGGCGGCTCCCAGTCGACGACGAGCAGGCGGGGCACGTCGTTCAGCCGCACCCCGGTCTCCTCGGCGACCTCCCGCATCCCCGCGCGGGCCGGTGCCTCGCCGGGCTCGACGACACCGCCGGGGAACTCCCAGCCGGGTTTGTAGGTGGGGTCGACGAGCAGTACCCGGTCCTGCTCGTCGAAGAGGAGCACCCCCGAGGCGACCGTCTCGCCGGTGGGCTCCGGGGTCTGCACGATGTCGCAGACGGGCACGGCACCGTTGCTCACGGCCTCGACGATCCGGACGGCCGTCTCGTACGGGGTGAGGGAACTGGTGTCGACGGGGTGGGCGTCGGCGGTGAGCCAGGAGGCGAGGGCGGCGCGGTAGGGCTCGATGTGGTCGTAGGACCACTGCCGTATGCGCGCCTCGCCGTCGGGGAGTCCGGGCGGGATCTCACGGCCGGCTATCCGCTCCCGCAGGATCGTTTCCGCTGGGATGAGGAGGACATGCCGGACGGCGATGCGGCGGGCGGCGAGGCCGCCGAAGATCTCGTCCCGGTACTCCTGCCGCAGCAGCGTCATGGGGACCACGAGGACTCCGCCCAGCTCGGCGAGCATCGCGGCGGCCGTGTCGATCACCAGGCGCCGCCAGATCGGCAGATCCTGGTAGTCGCTGACCTCGGCAAGGTGTTTGGGCGGCAGCAGATGCGTGAGCGCGCCGTCGATGACCTCGGGGTCGAAGAGCGTGCTGTTCGGGATCAGCTCGACCAGTTCCCGTGCGGTGGTGGTCTTGCCCGCACCGAAAGCGCCGTTGATCCAAACGATCACGAGTCCCCCTCTTGTGTTGCCCCCTGTGGCTTGCCCGCTTCACCCTGCCACGGAAACCAGCCCCCCGTGGAGGACCCGCTCACAGAATGGCGCCGGTGCCCCCCTCGAGGGGGGCACCGGCGCCGCTCCCGGCCGGCCTCAGCGGCGGGGCCGCGGGGCCTTGTCGGTCATGGGGAGGCCGTCCTGTCCGAGGATCTGGCCGACGGTGCCCACGGCGTCCTTCACCGCCGGATCGCCGGTCCGGCCGTGCTCGGCGGCGTGCGACGGGGTGACGGCGGCCACGACGAATCCGGTGGCCAGGGAGGCGAGGGCGAGCATGCTGCGCTTCTTCATGCCCTTTCAACTGCCGTGACCGTCCAAAGGTCACGGCACGAACCGCAGCGGGGTCCTGCGTCCGGGGTGCACCGGGTCCGCGGGACCGGCGCACTGTGGGCAGAAGTCCCCGGTCACCCCTTCGTCGCCCCGGAGCCGGCCCCGCGACGAAGTGCCGCTGCAAAAGCAGGAGGGCCAGGACCGCCGGAAGGGCCACCCGGACCGAACCGGCCGCCGGCAGGTTGCAGCCGGTGAAGAACCGGCCGCGCGGACCGTGTGCCGCGAAAGGCCCGCCGCGACAGGGGACCTGCGCGGCGGGCCCGCCGGCAGTGCGGCACGGGGTCAGGCGGCGGGGGCCTCCTCCCACGGCCAGCGCGCATCCCGCCCGGCCTCCAGCAGCGGGATCATCCGGAAAGCCTGGTCGGTGAGCCCGCCGAACGTGTGCCGCCACCCGCTCCCCGAGGGGGCGTGCCCGGCCTGGTAGCCCGCGAGGTTCCAGGTGTACATCGGCACCGTCTCCGGTACGGACCGGGTCACCTCCTGGTGGTCGTGTCCGGTCTGCTCGTCGGTGACGACGACGACCCGGTCGTGGCCGCGGAACTCCTTGCGCAGCGCGAGCGCGGTGTCGGTGCCGCCGCCCAGGAACCAGCCCCCGTCCCTCCACCGGCCGACCGCGCGCAGCAGGGACTCGCCGCGCCGCAGCGGGAACGCCTTCGTGTTCGCGCCGGGGGCGTCGTTCCAGTGGAAGCGGGCGGACGAGAAGGAGACGACGTCCGCGTTCGCGCAGCGCTGCCCCAGCGCGATCCCGAACAGGGCCGCGGCGTCCCACCGCATCAGCGTCCCGTCCCGGGAGAACCTCTCCTCCATCGAGGAGGACGTGTCGACGAGGACCAGCGTCCGCCCCGGCAGGACGGGGATGTTGGCGAGGGAGGTGTCGAGCGCCTTCTCCAGGGCGTGGCCCCAGCGCAGCGACGGCGCCGCCCGGTACGCGGAGTAGAACCGCATCGGCAGCTGACGGGACCGGGCGACCTGCTCCGGGTCCGCAAGGCGGCGGGCCACCGTCTCGGCGACCTCGTCGCACACGCCGGCCTCGTCGAAGTTCCGCAGGTTCCGCAGCAGCGCCATGTAGCCCATCGACGGGATGACGGCCTCCCACGCCGCGGCGTCCATCGGCCCCTGCAGCCAGCCCGCGAGGGCCTCCCAGGTCATGCCGGCGCGCTGCAGGAAGTCGGCGGCGTCCGGGCGCTTCAGCAGGGCGCGCCGCTTCTCCACCGGCCACTTGGCGATCTCGTCACGGGTGCGGAGCAGCCGCAGGGACTCGGGAATGGGCTTGTCGCGGTGGTGGCGGCGGTCGATGGCGTGCTCGAACAGGTCGCCCTGCCACGGCGCGGCCGGGGCCGGGTGGACGAGTTCGATGACGTCGCCGAAGCGGAAACCCTTGGAGCCGGTGTCGTACTTCAGCAGGGACCGCTCGGTGTACAGCCGGCCGAGGGCGTCCTCGATGCCGCGCTTGACGGGCTTGGGGATGCGGCGGCCGTGCTTCGACGTCCAGTAGGCGAGGAGTTCGCCGGGCTCGTCGGCGCGCTGGAGCACGGAGCCGATGACGCGGCGGTTCCAGCCTCCGCCCGCGGCGTTCTCCGTCCGCGTGCCGGGGGCGAGGTCTCCCGTCTTCGCGGCGTCCAGGCGGCCCTTGACGAACTCGGCGGCCCCGACGAGGGACGCGGTGCGCATGTGGGCGTCGCCGCGGAGCCAGTGGAGCAGGCCGGCGCACCATGCCGGGTCGGTGACGGCGAGCGTGCGCACGAGCTGCGTGTACCGGTCGTCGCGGTCGCCGCCCTTCTCGTAGAAGGTGTCGGTGCCGACGAGGTTGGAGACGGCGAGCAGGAACAGTTCGGACTTGGTGTCGCGGAGGTGGCCGGTGCCGCCTTCGTGGGTGCGGGTCGTCTCCCCGGTCGACGTCACGGGCGAGGAGACGGACGGGCGGGTGCCGCGGGTGTTGAATCTGGTCATGGAAAACCCCTCGCTGTGGAGGGGAGACCCAGCAGGGGGTGCCCGAGATCGAGTCGGTGACGGGAACGTGGAGCTCTGCCGGTTGAGCTACGGAGGCCTGGGCCCCCGGCGGGAGTCGAACCCGCAACCACCCCGTTTACCGTGGAAGTAACCGTCGCCTGCGCACCGGGCACCCCCGATGCTGTGCCTCCCGAGATCAGGACGGCTGCGGCGCGCTCACCGGAAGAAGTAGCCGCGGCCTGCGCACCGGGAGGTGCATGAGGTTGTGCGATCACCATACCCGTGGCAGCTGACACCCCGTCCACTGAATTAAAGGCCCTGTGGATCAAGGGTCCTGCCACCGAACGCCACGGCGCCCGCCGCGGCCAGAGGAGCACACGGCCGGGCCGGCGGCGCCGGTTGCCGCCGGGTGGTGCACCGGCCGAGGGCCGGTGCCCGCACCTGTGCCGGTCGCGGTCATCCCTTCGTCGACCCCAGGGTCAGCCCCGCGACGAAGTGCCGCTGCAGGAGCAGGAAGACCAGGACCGTCGGAAGGGCCACCAGGACCGAACCGGCCGCCAGCAGGTTGTAGTCCGTGAAGAACTGGCCGCGCAGATTGTTCAGGGAGGAGGTGATCGGGAGCTTGTCGGGGTCGGAGATGAAGATCAGGGCCCAGAGGAAGTCGTTGTAGATCCAGGTGAACTCCAAGGTGGCCAGGGCCGCGAGGGCCGGACGGCACAGCGGCAGGGTGACACGCCAGAACTGCGTCCACACACCGGCGCCGTCGACGACCGCCGCCTCCAGGATCTCCTGGGGCAGCGTGCGCATGAAGTTGGCCAGGACGAAGACGCAGAAGCCCAGCTGGAAGCCGATGTTGACGACGATGACGGCCCAGTGGGAGTCGTACATCGTCAGCGAGTCGGACATCCACCACGGCAGGGGAATGCTGTTGAACAGCACGTACAGGGGGGTGGCGATCACCTGCTGCGGCAGCAGATTGCCCGCCGTGAAGAACACCAGCAGGAGCAGACCGCCGCGCAGCCGCAGACGCGAGACCGCGAACGCCACGAACGCCGCCAGGAACAGGGTGACGATCACCGCGGGCACCGTGATGATCAGCGTGTTGACGAAGTACTTGCCCATGCCGGACTCGGTGAAGGCCCGGCGGTAGTACTCGAAGGACAGCTCCCTGGGCCAGGAGAAGTACCCGTACCGGGCCGTCTCCTGATAGGGGCGCAGCGAGGCGTAGACGGCGAGCAGCAGCGGGGCGAGGAACGCCAGCGAGACCGCCGTGAGGAAGATCTGCGCGCCCCAGCGGCCGCGGCGCCGGCGGGGCCGCGGCGGCTGAAGGGGGGCGGGCGCCGGAGGGCGCACGGGCACGGGGGTGCGGATGTCGGTCGTCATGTCTCGCGGGCACCTCGCAGCTCTTGGACCAGGAACGTCACGATGGATCCCAGGGACACGACGAGCAGGACCACGGCGATGGCGGAGCCGAAGCCGATGCGGCCGGCCTCGCCGATGATGTTGTCGGTGATGAGCACCGACAGCAGCTCCAGTCCGTTGCGGCCCTTGTTGACCGCGTAGACGATGTCGAAGGCGCGCAGGGCCTCGATGACCGTGATGACGCCGACGATGACGTTCACCGGGCGCAGCGTCGGCAGGACCACGCGGAAGAACGTCTGGCGCTCGCCCGCGCCGTCGATCGCCGCCGCCTCCTTCAGGGCCGGGTCGACGGACTTGAGGCCGGCCAGGTACAGGATCATCACGTAGCCGACGTGCCGCCAGCTCGCGGCGATCATCATCATCCAGATGTTGAGGCGGGAGTCGCCGAGCCAGTCGACCGGGTCGTCGCGGTTGCCGAGGAGGGTGTTGAGCGCGCCCTGGTCGGTGCCCAGCACCAGCTGGGCGATGAAGCCGACCACGGCCAGCGAGAGCACCACCGGCATGTAGAACACGGACTGGTAGAAGCGGCTGAAGCGGATGCCCCGGTCGATGAGGACGGCCAGGAACAGTCCGAACGGGGTCGCGATCAGGCCCAGGAAGAGCAGCCACAGGACGTTGTTGCGGACCGCCGGCCAGAACGGCGGGTAGTTGTCCACGAGGTTCCCGTAGTTGTCCCCGCCGACCCAGTGGATGTCCCCGATGCCGTCCCAGGCGGTGAAGGACAGGCCGATGGAGGCCAGTGCCGGGCCCCAGACGACGGTGATGTCGAGCAGGACCGGAATGCCGAGGAGCACGCCCAGGACGACGAGGTCGCGTCGGGTGAACCGTCGCCGTCCGGCACGCCGCGGAAAGGTGAGCGCCACGGAAGGTCTCCCCCGGTGATCAGCCGACGGGCTGGGAGAAGATGGTCTTCTTCTGCCGTTCGATGCGGTTGCACAGCCCGTCCACGTCCTTCGGGTCCCGGATGAAGTCCTGGAGCGCCTGGATCATCACGGTCGAGGCGAAGTCGGGACGGGTGTCGCGGTCCAGGAACTGCGAGATCTGCTTGGCGCCGGCGACGAGTTCGACGGACTTCTTCTGCAGGGCGCTGTACCCGGAGGTGTCGGCACCGGAGTTGACGGCCACATTGCCGGGGTCGTGCCGCAGGTAGATGTCCTCGGCCTCCGGTGTGCCGAGCCACTTGAGCAGCTCCTTGGCGCCGTCGATGTTCTTGGCCTTCCCCGCGGCCAGGAAGCCGTCGACGGGCGCCTCGACCGCGTCCTGGCCGTGGCTCGGGTCGATCTCGGGGAAGGCGAAGAAGTCGATGTCGTCGCGCTCGTCGTCCGGGAACTGGGTGCCGGGGTGCTGCATGCCCAGGACGACCATGCCCGTCCTGCGCTGCTGCAGGCTCTGCCCGGCCTCCTCCCAGGTCCGGCCCAGGGCGCCCTTCTGGTAGTACGGCATCAGCTCGCGCCAGGTGTCGAAGACCTTCTTCACCCGGTTGTCGTTCCAGGCCTCCTCGCCCGCCATCAGGGCCTTGTGGAAGTCGTAGCCGTTGAGACGCAGGTTGATGTAGTCGAAGGTGCCCATGGCGGGCCAGCCGTCCTTGTCGCAGAAGGCGACCGGGGTGCCGTCCTTGTGCATCCGCTTGGCCAGCGCGATGAACTGGTCCCAGGTCCTGGGCTGCTGATAGCCCCTCTGCTGGAACAGGCTCCTGCGGTGGAAGACCGCCCACGGGTAGTAGTAGTACGGCACGAAGTACTGCTTGCCGTCGTACGACGACTGCTCCTTGATGGCGTCGGAGAACCCGGAGAAGGACGCCCACACGTCGCTGATCTCGGTCAGCAGCCCCTTCTGGGCGAAGTACTGCATGCGGTATCCCGCGAACCACATGAAGACGTCGTCGGGCGTGCCCTGCAGATAGCGGTTGATGTTCTCCTGGAAGTCGTTGTGGTCCTTGGTGTTGACCTTCACCTGCTTGCCGGTCTGCTTCCGGTAGGCCTCGAAGGCCGCCGCGTACGCCTTCCTCGGGACGGCGTCGGAGGCGTTCGACCCGACGGTGACCTGGTTCCTGTTCCCGCCGGGCCCATGGCCGCAGGCGGACAGCAGGGCGGGGAGCGTGACCATGCAGGCTCCGGCGGCCGCACCCCGTAAGAGACTGCGCCGGGACATCGGATGTCCTGCTGTTCTCCCCGGCAGGACGGGCCGTGCGGACGATGACTGCGCCATGTCCCTCTCCTCGGGGTGCCATCAAACACAAACGAACGCGGGAGTTGGATCCCACCGCCTTTTCGCCCGGTCGTCAAGGGGTTTGACGAGATATCGAACAACTGTTATCCACTTCTTCCAACAGAGTCCGACACCTCTCACCGTAAACACACAGCGACAAAACGGACATGATCTTCTTCTGTCGCTACTTCTCCCTCTCTCTCCTCGCTCAGTGGTCGGGGCTTTGGCGGCAAGGACCGCCGGCCGCTGCCGCCCTTGCCGCCGCCCCGGTGTCCGCGGCCGCGGTCTCCTCAGACCCCCGCCGTCGCGTCCATCCGCGCCTTGAGGACGGCCGCCGCCGCCCCCACCAGGCCGGCGTCCGTGCCCGTCAGGGCCGGAACCACCGTCAGGCGCCGGACGAAGGAGAGCGTGGCGTAGTCGGCCAGGGCCTTGCGGAGGGGGGAGAAGAGAACGTCGCCCGCCTTGCCCACCCCTCCGCCGATCACCGCGATGTCGATCTCGACCAGGGTCGCGGTGGCGGCGATGCCCGCCGCCAGGGCACGGGCCGCACGTTCGAAGGAGGCCAGGGCGACCGGGTCGCCGGCCCGGGCGGCGGCGGCCACCGCGGCGGCCGAGGTGTCGCCGTCGGGGCCCGGCCGCCAGCCGTCCGCCAGCGCACGGCGGGCGATGTTCGGGCCGCTCGCGATGCGCTCCACGCAGCCGCGCGAGCCGCACGGGCACGGGTCGCCCTCGAGGTCCACGCTGATGTGGCCGATGTGACCGGCGTTGCCGGTCGGGCCGGGGTGCAGGTGCCCGCCCAGGATCAGACCGCCGCCCACACCGGTGGAGACCACCATGCACAGCGCGTTGTCGTGGCCGCGGGCGGCGCCCTGCCAGTGCTCGGCCGCCGCGATGGCCACACCGTCGCCGATCAGCCGCACGGGCAGACCGCCGACGACGGCACGGGCCCGCTCGACCAGCGGATAGCCGCGCCAGCCGGGCACGTTCACGGGACTGACGGTGCCCGTGGAGGCGTCCACCGGGCCCGCGCTGCCGATGCCCAGGGCCGTGACCCGCCCCCACAGCGGCGACGCCATCAGGTCGCCGAGCACCTCCTCCACGGCGCGCATGACGGTGTCGCCGTCCTTCCGCGCGGGTGTCGCGCGCTGGGCGCGCACCAGGATGCTGCCGTGACCGTCCACCAGCGCTCCGGCGATCTTGGTGCCGCCGATGTCCAGCGCAGCCACGAGGTCGGTGTGCATCAGAGTCGAATCTCCCCGTCAACATGAAGAAAGCCAAGAGAGGGCGCAGCCCGGTCTCGCGGTGGGGGACGCCGGCCGGAGTGTGCGCGGAACAGTTTCTCGCGCCTATGACAACGTTGTCCAGGTTCTATGCTCGACGATGCCACATCCTCGTACGGCTGCATGCCCCGGGGACCACCACGCCCTTCGTGGACGACAGGACAGGACGCCGCATCGTGCCAGAGACCACTCGCCGAGCCGACCGCCCCGCCCCCCGCTACGGCAGCCGCCCGACGATGAAGGACGTGGCGGCACGCGCCGGAGTCGGTCTGAAGACCGTCTCCCGGGTGGTCAACGGCGAGCCCGGCGTCACCCCGGAGACCGAGCGGCGCGTCCAGGAGGCCATCGAGGCCCTCGGCTTCCGGCGCAACGACAGCGCGCGGGTGCTGCGCAAGGGCCGTACGTCGAGCATCGGGCTGATCCTGGAGGACCTCGCCGACCCGTTCTACGGCCCGCTCAGCCGCGCGGTGGAGGAGGTCGCCCGCGCACACGGCGCCCTGCTCATCAACGGCTCCAGCGCGGAGGACCCGGAGCGCGAGCAGGAGCTGGCGCTGGCGCTGTGCGCCCGGCGGGTGGACGGGCTGGTCGTCATCCCGGCCGGCGACGACCACCGGTATCTGGAGCCGGAGATCAAGGCGGGCGTCGCCACCGTGTTCGTGGACCGCCCGGCCGGGCGCATCACCGCCGACGTGGTGCTGTCGGACAACTTCGGCGGCGCCCGCGACGGTGTCGCCCATCTGATCGCCCACGGCCACCGCCGGATCGGGTTCATCGGCGACATGCCGCGCATCCACACGGCCGCCGAGCGCCTGCGCGGCTACCGGGCGGCGATGGAGGACGCGGGGATAGCGGTCGAGGACTCCTGGATGTCCCTGGGCGCCACCGACCCCGAGCGGGTGCGCCGGGCCGCCGAGGCGATGCTGACCGGCCCCGCCCCGGTCACCGCGATCTTCTCGGCCAACAACCGGGTGACCGTCACCGTGCTGCGGGTCCTGGCCGAGCAGCCGCGCCGGGTCGCCCTCGTGGGCTTCGACGACATCGAGCTGGCCGATCTGCTCCGGCCGGGCATCACCGTCGTCGCCCAGGACGCCGCCGCCCTCGGCCGCACGGCCGCCGAACGCCTCTTCCGCCAGCTGGACGGCTCCCTCGTCGCCCCGGAGCGCATCGAGCTGCCGACCCGGCTGATCACCCGGGGCTCGGGCGAGCTGCCGCCGGAGGAGTGACCGCCGCGCGGCGGAGGCGGTGCGTTTCCGCCGGGCGGCGCCTCCTCGCCGCCCGGCTCCGGCCCGGGTCCACCGCCCGGGCCCACCGCGTGGGCTCACCGCCCGGGTGCGCCGTCCGGGCCGTCCGTCCCCCCGAAGCAGTCCGAGGCCCCCGTGCCGCTCGGGGTCACGGGGGCCTCGGCCGTTGCCGGAAGGTCAGCCCTTGCGCGCCTTGATCTCCTCGGTGAGCTGCGGGACGACCTCGAACAGGTCACCGACCACGCCGTAGTCGACCAGGTCGAAGATCGGGGCCTCGGGGTCCTTGTTGATGGCCACGATGGTCTTCGAGGTCTGCATGCCGGCGCGGTGCTGGATCGCGCCGGAGATGCCGGCGGCGATGTACAGCTGCGGCGAGACGGTCTTGCCGGTCTGGCCGACCTGCTGGGTGTGCGGGTACCAGCCGGCGTCCACCGCGGCCCGCGAGGCGCCCACGGCCGCGCCGAGGGAGTCGGCCAGCGACTCGATCAGCGCGAAGTTCTCCGCGCCGCCCACGCCGCGGCCGCCGGAGACCACGATCGCGGCCTCGGTCAGCTCCGGGCGGCCCGTCGACTCACGCGGCGTACGGCTGGTGATCTTCGTGCCGGTGGCCTGCTCGGAGAACGTGACGTTCAGCGCCTCGACCGCACCGGCGGCCGGGGCCTGCTCCACGGCCGCGCTGTTGGGCTTGACGGTGATGACCGGGACGCCCTTGGTGACCCGGGAGGTGGTGGTGTAGGACGCGGCGAACACCGACTGGGTGGCCACCGGGCCCTCGTCGGACGCCTGCAGGTCGACGGCGTCGGTGATGATGCCGGAGCCGATGCGCAGCGCCAGGCGGGCGGCGATCTCCTTGCCCTCCGCGGAGGAGGAGACCAGCACCGCCGCCGGGGAGACCTGCTCGACCGCGGCCTGCAGGGCGTCCACCTTCGGCACCACCAGGTACTCGGCGTACTCGGCGGCGTCATGGGTGAGGATCTTGACCGCGCCGTGCTCGGCGAGCGTGCCGGCGGTGTCGGCGGCCCCCTCGCCGAGGGCGACGGCGACCGGGTCGCCGATGCGGCGGGCCAGGGTCAGCAGCTCCAGGGCGGGCTTGCGGACGACGCCGCCGACGTGGTCGACGTAGACGAGGACTTCAGCCATGGGACTTCTTCTCTCCTGCGTGCGAAGGTGTGCGGGGCGGGAAGCGAGCTCGAACCGCTGCGGCTCAGATGAACTTCTGGCTCGCGAGGAACTCGGCGAGCTGCTTGCCGCCCTCGCCCTCGTCCTTGACGATCGTGCCCGCGGTGCGGGCCGGACGCTCCGCGGCGCTCTCGACCTTGGTGTAGGCGTTCTCCAGGCCGACCTCGTCCGCCTCGATGTCCAGGTCGGACAGGTCCCAGGAGGTGACCGGCTTCTTCTTGGCCGCCATGATGCCCTTGAAGGACGGGTAGCGGGCCTCGCCCGACTGGTCGGTCACCGACACCACCGCCGGCAGCGAGGCCTGAAGCTGCTCGGAGGCGGTGTCCCCGTCGCGGCGGCCCTTGACGACGCCGTCCTCGACCGACACCTCGGACAGCAGCGTCACCTGCGGCACGCCCAGACGCTCGGCCAGCAGGGCCGGCACCACGCCCATGGAGCCGTCGGTGGAGGCCATGCCGGAGATCACCAGGTCGTAGCCGGCCTTCTCGATCGCCTTGGCCAGCACCAGCGAGGTGCCGATGGCGTCGGTGCCGTGCAGGTCCTCGTCCTCGACGTGGATGGCCTTGTCCGCACCCATGGACAGCGCCTTGCGCAGCGCGTCCTTGGCGTCCTCCGGGCCCACCGTCAGCACCGTGACCTCGACGTCGTCGTCGGAGTTCTCGGCGATCCGCAGGGCCTGCTCGACCGCGTACTCGTCCAGCTCGGAGAGCAGACCGTCCACGTCGTCCCGGTCGACGGTCAGGTCATCGGCGAAGTGCCGGTCGCCAGTGGCGTCGGGCACGTACTTCACAGTGACAACGATCCTCAAGCTCACGCCGGCTCTCCTACTGCATCGTCATTTCGGCTGCCTTCCTGCAGGCAGCATAGGCGCCTGAAGCGGCCGATCACGGGCGGGGGCGACCGCACGCTCCGGGCCGCATATTACTCGTCAGTACACTCAGTCCGTGCCCGCTAAGCAAGCGCTTTGAACTGTGACCTTCGCAACGCAGCGTAATCGGAATCCGACGAGTCCGCAGGAGAGCGGGGCCGTGATCAATCACGCAGTGCGGTGAAGCGCCCCTGGTGGTACAGAAGCGGACGCCCGGCGCCCGTGGGGTCGCCGTGCACGACCTCGGCCACCACGATGTGGTGGTCCCCGGCGGGCACCCGCGCCACGACACGGCACACCAGCCAGGCGAGCACGCCGTCCAGGACGGGTATTCCCTCGGGGCCCTCGTGCCAGGAGGTCGGCGCGGCGAAGCGGTCGGCTCCGCGGCGCGCGAAGACGGCGGCCAGCTCCTCCTGGTGCTCGCCGAGTACGTGGACGCCGACGTGACCGGTCCTGGCGATCACCGGCCAGCTGGATCCGCCGGTGGCGATGTTGAAGGAGAGCAGCGGGGGCTCGGCGGAGACGGAGGCGAGGGAGGTGGCGGTGAAGCCGACCGGACCGGCCTCGCCACGGGCGGTGATCACCGCGACCCCCGCCGCGTGCCGCCGGAAGACGGAGCGCAGCAGATCGGCGGAGGCGGGCCGGGGAGCGGTGGGGTCGG
>NZ_MUME01000082.1 GCF_002155915.1 Streptomyces thermovulgaris
AGGCCGTACGGGAGGCGGTGACGCACCGGGCGGCGGACGGCGGCGCCACCCTCGTCGAGCTGTTCACGACGGCCGAGGCGGCCGAGCGGCACGCCGACATCGTGGAGAAGGCCCGCGACGCCAGCGCCCGCGTCCACCTCGCCTCCGACGCCGTCATCGCGGACATCGCCACCACGGTCACCCCCCAGGGGATCGTCGGGATCTGCCGGTTCCTCGACACCCCGTTCGAGGAGATCCTCGCCGCCGGGCCCCGCCTGGTCGCCGTCCTCGCCCATGTGCGCGACCCCGGCAACGCCGGCACCGTCCTGCGCTGCGCGGACGCCGCCGGAGCGGACGCGGTCGTCCTCACGGACGCCTCCGTCGACCTCTACAACCCCAAGGCGGTGCGGGCCTCCGTCGGCTCGCTGTTCCACCTGCCCGTCGCCGTCGGCGTCCCCGTCGAGCGGGCCGTCGAGGGCCTGAGAGCCGCGGGCGTGCGCGTCCTGGCCGCGGACGGCGGAGGCGACCGGGACCTCGACGACGAGCTCGACAAGGGCACCATGGGCGGACCCACCGCCTGGGTGTTCGGCAACGAGGCCTGGGGCCTGCCCGCACACGTCCGCGACCTCGCCGACGCCGTCGTCCGCGTTCCCATCCACGGAAGGGCCGAGAGCCTGAACCTCGCGACCGCCGCCGCCGTATGTCTCTACGCGTCGGCCCGCGCGCAGCGCGCCCGCGGCGGATCCCGCTCCGCCGCGGAAGGCCGGAAAAGCCGGGAGAGCTAGTAGTGTGACCCGTTCGGGGGCCCTCTGCACCGGCTGAGAGGTGGAGTACGGGGATGAGTGTCGGTACCAGCAGCACACCGGGCACGCACAGGACGCGACGCCCGCCCGCACCCCGGCACGGTGACCCGACCGGACTCGGCATCGACCCCGACGACCTGCCCGACGGCCTGGTCGTCGCCGACGAGCACGGGCGTGTCGTCTGCTTCAACGCCGCCGCCGCCAGGATCACCGCCATCCCCGCCGAGAAGGCCCTCGGACAGCCCCTGGAGAAGGCGCTGCCCTTAGAGGACCTCGAGGGACGGCGCTGGTGGCAGCTGACCGACCCCTACGGCGGCCTGGCCATCCGCACCGGCCAGCCCGAGCGCAACCTCCTGCTGCACGGCGGCCGGGAGGTCCTCGTCTCGGCGAAGTACGTCCGCACCCGCCCCACCGGACCCGTCCGCCGTGTCGTCGTCACCCTCCGCGACACCGAGGCCCGCCGCCGCACCGAGCGCAGCCACGCCGAGCTGATCGCCACCGTGGCGCACGAACTGCGCTCGCCGCTGACCTCCGTCAAGGGCTTCACCGCGACCCTGCTGGCCAAGTGGGAGAGGTTCACCGACGACCAGAAACGGCTGATGCTGGAGACCGTCGACGCCGACGCCGACCGCGTCACCCGGCTCATCGCCGAACTGCTCGACATCTCCCGCATCGACTCCGGCCGGCTGGAGGTGCGCCGCCAGCTCGTCGACATCGGCGCCGCGGTCGGCCGGCACGTCCAGGCGTACGTCTCCGCCGGCCAGCCCGCCGACCGGTTCCTGGTCCGCATCGAGCAGCCGCTGCCCGAACTGTGGGCCGACCCGGACAAGATCGACCAGGTGCTGAGCAACCTCATCGAAAATGCCGTGCGGCACGGCGAGGGAACCGTCACCATTGACGTCATGCCCGCGCCCTCCCCCCGTGAGGGGGACGGCGCCGAGAAGACCGCCACATCGGTCACGGTGTGCGACGAGGGGCCCGGAATCCCGGAGGAGTTCATGAACCGCGTCTTCACCCGCTTCTGGCGGGGCAGCAAGCGGGGCGGCACGGGCCTCGGGCTCTACATCGTCAAGGGCATCGTCGAGGCCCACGGCGGTGTGATCACGGTCGGCCGCGCCCCCGGCGGCGGCGCGCAGTTCCGATTCGTGCTGCCCGTGGGCACCCCGGCGCACCTGCTCTGAGCGATCCGCCGAGGACCCGCGGGCGCCTTCGCCTTCCTTCGCCCCGTTAGACTCGACCAATGGCACCTTTGCGTCCGGTTCCGTGGACGAACGAGATTGTCTCCGGGCCGTGAACGGGGCAGCCCAGCCAATCGGAAGCACGGGAAGAGATGTCGGCACCCAACAAGTCGTACGACCCTGTCGAGGTCGAGGCGTTGAAACCGGAAGAGATCGAGCGCATGCGGGACGAGGCGCTCGCCGCCTTCAGCGCCGCGGACTCCCTCGACGCGCTCCACGAGGCCAAGGTCGCCCACACCGGCCCCGCCTCCCCGCTGGCCCTCGCCAACCGCGAGATCGGAGCCCTGCCCCCGCACGCCAGGGCCGAGGCGGGCAAGCGGGTCGGCATGGCCCGCGGCGCGGTCAACAAGGCGCTCGCCGCCCGCCAGGCGGAACTGGAGGCCGAGCGGGACGCCCGCGTGCTGGTCGAGGAGGACGTCGACGTCACACTGCCGTACGACCGCGTCCCGGCCGGCGCCCGCCACCCGCTGACCACGCTCTCGGAGCGCATCGAGGACATCTTCGTGGCCATGGGCTACGAGGTCGCCGAGGGACCCGAGGTCGAGGCCGAGTGGTTCAACTTCGACGCCCTCAACATCGGCCCGGACCACCCGGCCCGCGGCGAGGCCGACACCTTCTTCGTCCAGGGCCCGGGCGACGGCACCGACTCCGGCGTGGTGCTGCGCACCCACACCTCGCCCGTGCAGATCCGCTCCCTGCTCGAGCGCGACCTGCCGGTCTACGTCATCTGCCCCGGCCGCGTGTACCGCACCGACGAGCTCGACGCCACCCACACGCCCGTCTTCCGCCAGGTCGAGCTGCTCGCCGTGGACGAGGGCCTGACCATGGCCGACCTCAAGGGCACCCTGGACCACATGGTGCAGTCGCTGTTCGGCGAGGGAGTGAAGACCCGGCTGCGGCCGAACTTCTTCCCCTTCACCGAGCCGTCCGCCGAGATGGACATGGAGTGCTACGTCTGCCGCGGCGAGTCCGTCGGCAACCCCGACCGGCCCTGCCGCACCTGCTCCTCCGAGGGCTGGATCGAGCTCGGCGGCTGCGGCATGGTCAACCCGCGGGTGCTCACCGCCTGCGGTGTCGACCCGGAGAAGTACAGCGGCTTCGCCTTCGGGTTCGGCATCGAGCGGATGCTGATGTTCCGCCACAACGTCGAAGACATGCGAGACATGGTCGAGGGTGACGTTCGGTTCACCCGGCCGTTCGGGATGGAGATCTGATGCGGGTCCCGCTTTCCTGGCTGCGGGAGTACGTCGACCTGCCGGCGACCGAGACCGGGCGCGACGTCCAGGCCAAGCTCATTTCGGCCGGTCTGGAGGTCGAGACCGTCGAACAGCTCGGCGCCGACATCAAGGGGCCGCTCGTCGTCGGCCAGGTGCTCACCATCGAGGAGCTGGAGGGCTTCAAGAAGCCGATCCGCTTCTGCACCGTCGACGTCGGACAGGCCAACGGCACCGGCGAGCCGCAGGAGATCATCTGCGGCGCCCGCAACTTCACCGTGGGCGACAAGGTCGTGGTGGTCCTCCCGGGCGGTGTGCTGCCCGGCGGCTTCGAGATCAGCGCCCGCAAGACCTACGGCAGGATCTCCCACGGCATGATCTGCTCCAGCGACGAGCTGGGCATGGGCGACGACGGCAGCCAGGGCATCATCGTGCTGCCCCCGGAGACCGAGGTCGGCGCCGACGCGATCGAGCTTCTGGAGCTGGTCGACGAGGTCCTGGACATCGCCGTCACCGCCAACCGCGGCGACTGCCTGTCCATCCGCGGCGTCGCCCGGGAGACCGCCATCGCCTACGGTCTGCCGCTGCGCGACCCGGCCCTGCTCGACGTCCCCGCCGCGAACGACTTCGGCTACCCGGTGCGGGTCGACGACCCGCTCGGCTGCGACCGCTTCACCGCCCGCACGGTCTCCGGCCTCGACCCCGAGGCGCGCTCCCCGATCTGGCTGCAGCGCCGTCTGCAGAAGGCCGGCATGCGCCCGATCTCGCTCGCCGTCGACGTCACCAACTACGTGATGCTGGAGCTGGGCCAGCCGCTGCACGCCTACGACCGCGCCCGCGTCCAGGGCACGATCGGCGTGCGCCGGGCCAAGGAGGGCGAGGAGATCACCACCCTCGACGGCGTCAAGCGCACCCTGCACGCCGAGGACCTGGTCATCACCGACGAGCGCGGGCCGATCGGCCTCGCGGGCGTCATGGGCGGCGCCCACACCGAGATCGACGACACCGAGGGCACCACCACCGACGTCGTCATCGAGGCCGCCCACTTCGACCCGGTCGCCGTCGCGCGCACCGCCCGCCGCCACAAGCTGACCTCCGAGGCCGCCCGCCGCTTCGAGCGGGGCGTCGACCCGCAGGCCGCCGCGGCCGCGGCCCAGCGCACGGTGGACCTGCTGGTCCTGCTCGCGGGCGGCACGGCCGACGCCGGCGTCACCGAGGTGGTCACCCCCTCCGCGCCGCGCACCGTCACCATGCGGGCCGACCACCCGGACAAGGTCGCGGGCGTCGTCTACGGCCGCGAGACCGTGGTCCGCCGGCTGCAGGAGATCGGCTGCGACGTCGTGGGGCAGGACGAGCTGACCGTCACGGTCCCGTCCTGGCGGCCCGACCTGGCGGAACCCAACGACCTGGCCGAAGAGGTCATCCGTCTGGAGGGCTACGAGAACCTGCCCTCCACCCTGCCCAGGCTCCCCTCGGGCCGCGGACTGACCCGCCGGCAGCGGCTGCACCGCCGGGTCGGCCGCGCGCTGGCCGGGGCGGGCTACGTCGAGACGCCGACGTACCCGTTCCTCGCCGAGAAGGTCTTCGACCAGCTCGGCCTGGAGGCCGACGACCCCGCCCGCCGCGTGGTCAGGCTGGTCAACCCGCTCAACGACGAGGAGCCCGCGCTGCGGACGATGCTGCTGCCGGGCCTGCTCGGCGCGCTGCGCCGCAACGACGGCCGCGGCAGCCACGACCTCGCGCTGTTCGAGACCGGCCTGGTCTTCCACCCGCGCGAGGAGCAGCGGACCGCCGCCCGGCTGCCCGTCGACCGGCGTCCCACCGACGAGGAGCTCGCCGGACTGGCCGCCGCACTGCCCGAGCAGCCGCGCCATGTCGCCGTCGTCCTCGCCGGTGCCCGTGAGCAGACCGGCTGGTGGGGCAAGGGCCGCCCGGCCGACTGGGCCGACGCGGTCGAGGCCGCCCGGATCGTCGCCCGCGAGGCCGGGGCCGCCCTGACCGTCCGCAAGGGGACGTACGGGCCGTGGCACCCGGGCCGCTGCGCCGAGCTCACGGTCGTCGTGGACGGCACCGAGCAGGTCGTGGGCCACGCCGGCGAGCTGCACCCGCGGGTGCTCAAGACGCTCGGACTGCCCGCGCGCACCTGCGCGATGGAGCTGAACCTCGATCTGCTGGAGCGGGTCGGCAACGACCTTCCGCTGGCGCCGGGCATCTCCACCTTCCCGGTCGCCACCCAGGACGTCGCCCTCGTCGTCGACAAGGCGGTCCCGGCCGCCGACGTCGAGGCCGCGCTGCGCGAGGGCGCCGGTGAACTCCTGGAGTCCATCCGGCTGTTCGACCTCTACGAGAACGCCGAGCAGCTCGGCGAGGGCCGCAAGTCCCTGGCCTACGCACTGCGTTTCCGCGCACCCGACCGCACCCTGACGGTCGACGAGGCGTCGGCGGCCCGTGACGCGGCGGTGGCGCTGGCCGCCGAGCGCACGGGAGCGGTGCTGCGGAGCTGACACCCCCGGGAGCCGGTTTCCGCGGAAACCGGCTCCCACGGACGACGGGAACCGCGCGTTTCACCGACGGCCGTCCGCGCCCGGCCCGGGACAGGGGGGAACCGACCACGCGTCCGGGCCGAGCGCGGTGACCGGACCGCCGCACTGCTTCGAGGGGGGAGCCGGCGGCCCGGCCGGCCTCTTGGAGGAGGTATTCCAGTCAAACAGGACGGAACGCTCCGCGACAGCGCGCACACCGTGTGAAACCGGGTGCTTCGTTCACACCCCGTGTGAAGGCGGACGCACTACAGTGGCGCCACCGAGTCACCCGGGGGGGCACCCATGCAGCCCAACACCTTGCTCGACGCGATCCTGGACGAGGCCGGGATCTCGCACGCGGGCCTGGCGGCGCGCGTCAACCAGGCGGGACGCAAGCGCGGACTCGCCCTTCGGTACGAACACACCGCGGTGGCCCGGTGGCTGAAGGGCCAGCGGCCCCGCGGCCAGGTCCCCGACCTGATCTGCGAGGTGCTGTCCGCCCGCCTGCGCCGGCCGGTCACCCTCGACGACATCGGCCTGGGCGTGCCGGGCGAGCCGCCCGCCCCGCACGGAACCTCCCTGTCCGGCTTCGTCGAGCGCGCCACCGCCCTGTGGCGCTCCGACGAACAGCGGCGTCCCCACATCCTCGGCGCCCCCACCCTGTCCGGCACCTCCGCCGTCATGCCGGTGTGGGAGTGGGAGAACCCGCCCGAGGACACGGACGTCTCACGCGGCGGCCCGCGCCCGGTCACCGCGGGCGACATCGCGATGCTGCGCGCCGCCCGCACGCACTACGAGCAGATGTACCGCAGGGCCGGCGGCATCGCGACCCGCAGCCGGGTCGTCGGTTTCCTCAACGCCGAGGCCGCCCCGCTGCTGCGCGGCAGCTACGGCGACGCCACCGGCCGCCGGCTCCACCGCGCCACCGGCGCCCTGGTGGCGATCGCGGGCATCTGCGCCTACGACTCCGACGCGCACGGTCTCGCCCAGCGCTACTTCCACCAGGCGCTCCGGCTCGCGAAGGCCAGCGGCGACCGGGGACTGGGGGCGTATGTGGTGGCGCTGCTGGTCAACCAGTCGCTGTTCCTGCAGGAGTACCGCCAGGCCGTCGCCTTCGCCGAGACCGCGCTGCGCGCCGCCGACCGGCACATCACGCCCGCGCTCGCCTCCGACCTGTACGCGATGCAGGCCAAGGCGTACGCCCGCCTCGGCGACGGCACGAACGCACGGGCCGGCATCCACCGGGCCGAACGGGCCGCCGAACGCATCCGGCGCGGACACGAACCCGACGAGACCGGCTACGTCCAGCCGGGCCTGGTCAACGTCCAGGCGGCGGAGGCACTGCTCAGCCTCGGCGAGCTGGAGGCGGCGCAGGAGCACGCGAAGGCCGCCGTGGACACCCCGGCGCACGAACGCGGCCGGGTGCACCGCCTCGCCCTGCTCAGCACGATCGAGCTGCGCCGGGGCAACGCCGACAAGGCGGCGGCCGCCGCGAAGCGGATGGCCGAGCAGGCCCGGGGCATGGAGTCCCAGCGGCTGCGGGACAGACTGCGCGCGGTGCGCGAGCAGCTGGTGCGCAGCGGCTGCTCCGGCACCGCGGAGGCGGCCGAAATGATCGACGGAGCACTGCGCGTGCCGCTGTGACGACCCCGCCGTGCCTCCGGGCGGCTCCCCGTGCGCCTGCTGTGAGACCGCTCCGGCTTGCGATAGTGCCCCTGACCCGACGGAAGGTGGCGCAGCCGTGCAGTGGACGAAGCAGAGCGAACAGACCGTGTACGCGAACCGCTGGTTCACCGTCAAGCTCGCGGACGTGGGGCTGCCGGACGGCCGGCACCTCGACCACTTCCTCATCCGGCTGCGGCCGGTCGCCGCGGCCACGGTGGTGAACGAGGCGGGCGAGGTCCTCCTGCTGTGGCGCCACCGCTTCATCACCGACAGCTGGGGCTGGGAGCTCGCGGCGGGCGTCGTCGAGGAGGGCGAGGACATCGCGGCGGCCGCCGCCCGGGAGCTGGAGGAGGAGACCGGGTGGCGGCCCGGTCCCCTGCGCCATCTGATGAGCGTGGAGCCGTCCAACGGCCTCACCGACGCCCGGCACCACATCTACTGGTCGGACCGGGGCGAGTACGTCGGACACCCCGTGGACGACTTCGAGTCCGACCGCCGCGCCTGGGTGCCCCTCGAGCTGGTCCCCGACCTGGTCGCCCGTGGCGAGGTCCCGGCCGCCGGCATGGCGGCGGCGCTGCTGCTCCTGCACCACCTCAGACGGGGATGACGGCCGGGCACGGACCCGGCCGGGGACGCGCTCGGCGGGTCAGTTGTAGGTGTAGAAGCCCGAGCCGGTCTTGCGGCCCAGCCGGCCGGCCTCCACCATCCGCTGGAGCAGCGGCGGAGCGGCGTACAGCGGCTCCTTGTACTCCTCGTACATGCTCTGCGCCACCGAGGCCACCGTGTCCAGGCCGATCAGGTCCGACAGCTTCAGCGGCCCCATCGGGTGGGCGCAGCCCAGCTCCATGCCGTTGTCGATGTCCTCGCGGCTGGCGATGCCCGACTCGAACATCCGGATCGCGGAGAGCAGGTAGGGGATCAGCAGCGCGTTGACGACGAAGCCGGAGCGGTCCTGGGCGCGGATCGCGTGCTTGCCGAGCACCTTCTCGGCGAACAGCTGCGCCCGGTTCAGCGTGTTCTCGGAGGTGGTGAGCGCCGGGATCAGCTCCACCAGCTTCTGCACCGGGGCGGGGTTGAAGAAGTGGATGCCGATCACCTGGTCGGGCCGCGCGGTGGCGACCGCCAGCTTCACCAGCGGGATCGAGGAGGTGTTGGAGGCCAGGATCGCGTCCGGCCGGGTCACCACCTGGTCCAGGACCTGGAAGATCTCCGTCTTGACCTGCTCGTTCTCCACGACGGCCTCGATCACCAGATCGCGGTCGGCGAACTCGCCGAGGTCGGTGGTGAAGTGCAGCCGTGCCTGCGTCGCCTCCCGTTCCTCCTCAGTGATCTTGCCGCGTTCGACGGCCTTGGCCAGGGAGTTGAACAGCCGGGTACGGCCGATCTCCAGGGCCTCACCGGTGGTCTCGGCGACCCTGACGTCCAGGCCGGCCCGGGCGCACACCTCGGCGATGCCCGAACCCATCTGGCCGCAGCCCACCACTCCGACGCGTTCGATGTCCGTCACGACGTCCGTCACATCGTCCCCTTCGCTGATCTACGGCGTGGGGCAGGCGGCCTCTGGTTCGGTGCCTGCTCCGATCGTGCACGTTACCCCTGCGGCACCACTGATCGATCGGCCGGGTCGGGCATGCTGGCCCGGTGCACGATCCGTGACGGAGCGGATCCAGGACGTTGCGGGATGGTCCGGATGAAGCGGATGACACGACGGGCGTTCACCGTCACCGCGCTGTCGGCCCTGACGGTCGCCGCGGGCACGGCCACCGCGAGGGGAGGTCCGCACCCGGCCGCGGACGCCCGCGGCCGCAGCACCGTCACCGAGATGCGCGGCATGTGGCTGGCCACCGTGGACAACCGCGACTGGCCCTCGCGCGCCGGGCTGAGCGCGGCCCGGCAGTACGGCGAGCTGGTCGCCCTGCTCGACGCGGCGGTGCGCTGCCGCCTCAACACGGTGATGCTCCAGGTGCGCCCGACCGCCGACGCGCTGTGGCCCTCGCCGTACGAACCCTGGTCGCAGTACCTGACCGGGGTCCAGGGCGGGGACCCCGGCTGGGACCCGCTCGGCACCGCCGTGCGGGAGGCGCACGCCCGGGGCCTGGAGCTGCACGCCTGGTTCAACCCGTACCGGATCGCCCGCCACGCCGACCTGTCCCGGCTGACCGCCTCCCATCCGGCCCGCAGACACCCCGACTGGGTGGTCTCCTACGGCGGGATGCTCTACTACAACCCCGGTCTGCCCGCCGTGCGGGCCTTCGTGCAGCAGGCGATGCTCGACGCGGTGCGCGGATACCCCGTGGACGGCGTCCACTTCGACGACTACTTCTACCCGTACCCGGTGGCGGGCCAGTTCTTCGACGACGACGACGCCTACGCCCGTCACGGCGGGGGCTTCCCGGACCGGGCCGCCTGGCGGCGGGACAACATCGACCGCCTGGTGCGGGAGATGGCCGAGGCCGTCCGGAGGATCCGGCCCGGCACACGGTTCGGGATCAGCCCCTTCGGGGTGTGGCGCAACGCCTCGAGCGATCCGCGCGGCTCGGACACCTGGGCGGCCGTCCAGGCCTACGACGATCTGCACGCGGACACGCGCACCTGGGTCGAGGAGGGCTGGATCGACTACGTCGTCCCGCAGCTGTACTGGAACATCGGCTTTCCCGCCGCGGACTACGCCGCCCTGCTGCCCTGGTGGGCCGAGGTGGCCCGGGGCAGCCGCACGCAGCTGTACGTGGGGGAGGCGCTGTACAAGGCGGGCGACCCGGCCCAGGGCCCGGCCTGGCGGGACCCGCGGGAGCTGTCCCGCCATCTCGCGTTCGCGGCCGGGCACCCCGAGGTGCGCGGCCATGTGTTCTTCGCCGGGACGGAGGTCGCGGCCGACCCGGCGGGTGCGATGGCGCGGGTGGTCGCCGACCACTACCGGCAGCCGGCGAGCCCCCCGCGGTGATCAACGCTTCTCGTGTTCCTTCCGGCGGACGACCTGGCAGTCGGGACCGGGGGACATCACGGCCTCGTGCCCGTCGGGGAAGCGGACGCGGTAGGGCGGGTTGCCCTCCCGGCCCAGCACTTCGACGACTTCGGAGATCTGGTCGCGCTGGCCGACCACCCTGCCGTGCTGGACAAGCCGGTCACCCACGGATGCACGCATCTGCGGGACCTCCTCACCGTGTACGGGGCGGCGATCTTCGGTTGTCGGACCCGTGCGCGAGGCGCGGGCGGATCAGCCGCGCGCCCGCTGGGTGACGGTGATGCAGATGAGCACGGCGACGGCCGTGAGCGGAGCGGCCGCCGTCGGACGCTCACCGAGCAGCAGCACCGACCACACCAGTGTGAGCAGGGGCTGGGCCAACTGCAACTGGCTGGCCTTCGGAATGCCGATGGCCGCCATGCCCCGGTACCACAGGACCAGACCGAGGAACTGCGAGCCCGCCGCGACCCACAGCAGCCCGGTGACGCTGTGCACGCCCAAGTGCACCGGTTCGTACGCCAGTGCGAGCGCCGCACCGGGCACGGTGAGCGGCAGACAGAGCACCAGCGCCCAGCCGATGACCTGCCAGCCGGGCATGACGCGGGCCAGCCGGCCGCCCTCGGTGTAGCCGGCGGCGCAGATCAGCAGGGCGCCGAAGAGATAGCCGTCGGCGGCGACCAGGGTGCCTCCGCTCTGCTGCACGGTGAAGCCGACGACGGCCGCCGCGCCCGCCAGCGCCGCCCCCCAGAATGTGCGCGAGGGCCGGGAGCCGACGCGCAGCGCGGACAGCAGTGCCGTGGTCAGCGGCAGCAGGCCCACGACGACGGCGGCGTGCGCGGTGGTGGAGGTCTGCAGGGCGAGCGTGGTGAGCAGCGGAAAGCCGAGGACCACCCCGGCGCCCACGACCGCGAGCCCGGGCCAGTGACGGCGTGCGGGCGGGGGAACGCGCAGCGCCAGCAGACAGCCGCCCGCGAGAACGGCGGCGAGCACGCTGCGCACGGCCACCAGCGACCAGGGCCCGAATCCCTCCAGTCCCCAGGCGGTGGCCGGGAAGGTCAGGGAGAAGGCGATGACACCGAGGGCGGCCTGGAGAAGGCCGGCGGGGGAGGGGGCCGGGTCGGCCACCGCTATTGACGCGGGGGAAGTAGCGCTACTCTGTGCTCTCATGCAACAGCGTAGCAGCGTCGACGAGCTCGCCCGGAAGCTGCGACAGGAGCTGAAGCGCTATCCGCCTGGTGGAAAGCTTCCGTCGAGCCGGGCCCTTGTCGAACGCCACCGGGTGAGCCCTGTGACCGTCTCGCGGGCCCTGGCCCAGCTGGCGGCCGAGGGCCTGGTGGTCACCCGGCCCGGGGCCGGCGCGTTCCGCGCGGCGCGGCGCCCGCCGGCCGCGCCCGCCGGCGACACCTCCTGGCAGGAGGTCGCGCTCAGCGCGGACGGCGCCGCCGATCTCGTACCGCGCACGGTGGACGCCTCCGGCGTCACGGTCTCGCTCGCCGCACCGCCGCCGGGCGTGATCGAGTTCAACGGCGGTTATCCGCACCCCTCCCTCCAGCCCGAGCGGGCCATGGCCGCGGCGCTCTCCCGTGCGGGCCGCCGCCCCGGAGCCTGGGGCCGGCCACCGCTGGAGGGGCTGCCGGAGCTGCGCGAGTGGTTCGCGCGGAGCATCGGCGGACCGGAGGGCACCGTCACCGCCGCCGAGGTCCTGATCACCGCCGGCGGCCAGTCCGCGCTCACCACCGCCCTGCGGGCGCTCGCCCCGCCCGGCGCCCCGGTGCTGGTCGAGTCGCCCACCTATCCGGGCATGCTGGCCATCGCCCGGTCCTCCGGGCTGCGGCCCGTGCCCGTGCCCGTGGACGCCGACGGGGTGAGGCCGGAGCTGCTCGCCGACGCGTTCCGGGCGACCGGCGCCCGTGTGTTCGTCTGCCAGCCCCTGTTCCAGAACCCCACCGGGGCCGTCCTCGCCCCCGATCGGCGCGCACGGGTGCTGCGGACCGCCCGCGAGGCCGGTGCGTTCGTCGTCGAGGACGACTTCGTACGGCGGCTCGCGCACGAGGACTCCGGCCCCCTGCCGCCCCCGCTCGTCGCCGACGACCCGGACGGCGTGGTCGTCCACGTCGGCTCGCTGACCAAGGCCACCTCGCCCAGTTTCCGGGTGAGCGCGCTGATCGCCCGCGGCCCGGTCCTGGAACGGCTGCGCGCCATCCAGGTCGTCGACACCTTCTTCGTGCCCCGGCCCCTGCAGGAGGCGGCCCTGGAACTGGTCGGCTCCCCCGCCTGGCCGCGGCATCTGCGCACCCTCGCCGCCGAGCTGAAAAGCCGCCGCGACGCGATGACCGCCGCGCTGCGGCAGCACCTGCCCGACCTCGTGCTCGCGCACATCCCCTCCGGCGGCTACCACCTCTGGCTGCGCCTGCCCGACGGCACGGACGAGTCCGCCCTGACCGCCGCCGCCCTCGGCGGCACCCCCTACGGCCTCGTCGTCTCCGCCGGTATCGCCGGGGGCTTCGCGCCCGCCGCACCCGTCGGCTCCCTCGTCGTCGCCGACGAGATCACCGTCGCCGACCTGGGCGCCGAGACCGGCGACGGCTTTCTTCCGGTGACCGAGCTCGGCTTCGGCACCATCACCCACCGTCCGCCCGAAGCACTCGTACGAGTGATCGCGGAGGCCACCGGGGCCCGGACCGGAACCGTTCTGACCGTCTCGACGGCGACCGGCAGCGCCGCCCGGGCCGACGCCCTGCGCACCCGCCACCCCCGTGCCCTGGCCGAGGCGATGGAGGGGTTCGGGGTGGCCGAGGCAGCCGCCGCGCACCACGTCCCGGTGCTGGAGATCCGTGCGGTCTCCAACCCCGTCGGCCCGCGCGACCGTGCCGCCTGGCGCATCGACGACGCCCTGGCGGCCCTGACCGAGGGCTTCGGGAAGCTCACCGACGTCCTCACGAGGTGGAATCCCCATGAGCCCTGACCGCCGGCGTCTGCGGATCGCCTACTCGCCCTGCCCCAACGACACCTTCGTCTTCGACGCCCTCGCCCACGGCCGCGTCCCGGACGCGCCCGCGCTCGACGTCACCTTCGCGGACATCGACGTCACCAACGGCATGGCCCAGCGCGGCGAGTACGACGTGCTGAAGGTGTCGTACGCGGTGCTGCCGTACGTCCTCGACACCTACGCGCTGCTGCCGTGCGGCGGCGCGCTGGGCCGGGGCTGCGGGCCGCTGGTGCTCGCCCGGGAGCCGGACACCGCGCTGAGCGGCCGTACGGTCGCCGTGCCGAGCGAGACGTCGACGGCGTACCTGCTGTTCCGGCTGTGGGCGGCGGACACGGTCCCCGGCGGGGTCGGCGAGATCGTGGTCATGCCGTTCCACGAGATCATGCCGGCGGTACGGGACGGGAAGGTCGACGCGGGACTCGTCATCCACGAGGCGCGCTTCACGTACCACACCTACGGCCTGCACAAGCTCGCCGACATGGGCGAGCACTGGGAGAGCACCACCGGGCTGCCGATCCCGCTGGGGGCGATCATCGCCAAGCGGTCGCTGGGCGAGGAGACGCTGACCCGGCTCGCCGACTCCATCCGCGGGTCCGTACGGGCCGCGTGGGACGACCCGGAGGTCTCCCGGCCGTACGTCATGGAGCACGCCCAGGAGATGGACCCGGCCGTCGCCGACCAGCACATCGCCCTGTACGTCAACGAGTTCACCGCCGACCTCGGCGAGGACGGCTACGCGGCCGTCCGCGGGCTGCTCACACGTGCAGCGGCCGAGGGACTCGTACCGCCCCTCGGCCCGAACGCGCTCGACTTCCCGTGACCCGGACCGGTCCCACGGCCCGGGGCACGGGCTCCGGGCCCGTCGTCCGGGTCCCGTCCGCGCACGCTCACGCGTCCCGTCGGCAGGCTCATACGTCCAGCTGGTCGGCGACCGCGCGCAACATGCCGGCGACCTTCTTGCCGGAGGACTTGTCGGGGTAGCGTCCCCGCCCCAGCTCCTGGGCGACGCCCTCCAGGAGCGTGGTCAGGTCCTGCACGATGGAGGCCAGCTCGTCCGGTTTCTTGCGCTGGGCGGCGGCGACCGACGGCGTCGGTTCCAGGATCGTCAGAGAGAGGGCCTGGTCACCGCGGTGCCCGGCGACCACCCCGAACTCCACCCGCTGTCCCGGCCTGAGTGTCTCCACTCCGGCGGGGAGCACCGAGGAGTGGACGAAGACGTCACCGCCGTCGTCGCGGGAGAGAAAGCCGAAGCCCTTCTCAGCGTTGAACCACTTCACCTTGCCGGTAGGCAAAGCACGCACCCCATCTCACCGGTGAGCCGAACCACTGTTGCCGCAGGTCAGGCTATCTAGCGCTCGCTCGTGCCTGCCGTTGTCCCGAAGCCTCCCCAGCTCTTTACCCCTCGTCAAGCCCGCCCACGCCAGTCGGCCGAACCCGGCCGATCGGTGCATGGAGGGCACGCTCGCCCGGGGCGGGGAGACACGGGCACATCTCAGCACACCGAGGATATGCGGCTGCAACTTGTTTCCTCCCCCGGCGGCTGCTGGGACCGTACGCTCCCGACCGACACCGACACGCACCTTGCGGGGAACTACCCTGTCCGGGTGCGTGAAGAAACCCGAACCACCCCTCCCGCGGCCGGTGACGGACTGATCCGGGCCGGCGCCGTCGTGTTCATCGTCGGCGCGGTGGCCTCACTCGTCACGATCGCGCCGCTGTTCCTGGGCACGAAGCCCTTCCCGACCTACATGTTCGGCCTGAGCATGCTCATGGGCGTCGGCTTCCTGATCGCGGGCATCGGTGTGCTGCGGTCGATCGCGGCGGGCCGCCGTCAGGCGCGCGGCGCCTCCCGGTAGCCCGCCAGCCACTCGGGAAACCCGGTCAGGTCCGGCAGGACGACGTCCGCGCCCGCCGCCCGCAGCTCCTGCTCGTCGCAGGGACCGGTGGTCACCGCCACCGACAGGGCACCCGCCCTGCGGGCGCCGCGCACATCGCCGACGTGGTCGCCCACGTACACGCTCGCGCCGTACTCGCGCAGCGCCTGGGCCTTCTGCTCGGCCCACAGGTCGCCGATCACCGCGTCCGGCTCGATGCCCAGGTGCTCCAGGTGCAGCTTGGCGTTCGGCTCGTACTTGGCGGTGACGACGATCGCCCGCCCGCCGCGCTCCCGCACCGCCGCTATCGCCTCGCGGGCGCCGGCCAGCGCGGGCGTGGCGGGGACGGCGTGGGCCGGGTACATCTGCCGGTACATGCTCCCCGCGGCCTCGACCTCGTCGGCCGGGAACCAGTTGATCAGCTCCTGCTCGAGCGGCGGACCGAGCCGGGTGACCGCCAGGTCGGCGTCGATGTACGTCCCCGTCCGCTCCGACAGCGCCAGGTAGCAGGCGCGGATCCCGGGGCGGGAGTCGATGAGGGTCATGTCGAGGTCGAAGCCGACGGTCAGGGGGCACGCGGTCATACGGGCCATTGTGCCCGGGGGCCGGAGCGGGCAGACGCCGGATCGGTGTGACGTACAACCATGTGCCGGCGGGCCCTGCGCGCGGTGCCGCCGGTGCGGATGGTGCGGGCGGTGCCGCCGGTACGGGCAGTGCGGGCGGTGCGGGCGGTGCTCACCGACGGCGCTGCGAGCGCCAGATCAGGAAGAGGGCCGAGAGCACGGCCGCGGCCCGCACCACCCACGGCCAGGTCTGCTGGACCGCGTCGCTCATCTGGTCCTGGGCGATGGGGGTGCCCCAGCGGCCGTCGGCGCGTCCCCACAGCCACACCACTCCGGCCGTGAGGGCCAGGCCCGGCAGGACCATGACGGCCCACTTGGACTCCGTCGGGGTCAGCCGCCGGGAGCCGTACGCGATCAGCCAGCCGAGCAGCAGCGCGAACAGGTTGCCGAGGACCGCGCCGGCGACCAGCAGTCCGGCCGCGAGCAGCAGCAGCGGGTTGCGCAGGCCCCCCTTGACCAGGGACAGGCCCAGCCGCCGGCGCGCGGCCGGCGCCTTCCGCGGCTCGGCCTCCTCCTCCGCCGCCGGGTCCGTGCCGGCGGCCTTGCCGGGTGCGGGGCCGGGCCCGGCGGGGTCCTTCGGCGGCGGGGGCTTGAGCAGCTCCGGGACCTCCACCCCGCCCACGAAGCCGGGCACCTCGTCCCCGATGCCGAGCGAGGGGCCGTCCAGGTCCCACCAGTCGGGGCGGGCCGTCGAGTCGCCGAGCTCCGCGGCGGTCGCCAGATGCGGCGGGGCCGGGCCGTCGAGCGGCGCGGGCGTCGTCCTCGGCTGCGACGAGCGCGGCCGGGGCACGAACGGCACGACCTTGCGCAGCCCCTTGGGCTGCTCCTGATCCGCCCCGGACGTCCCGGACGGACCGGGTGCACCGGCCGGCCCGGACGCCGAGGACGGCGGGGAGGCCGGGGCCGCCGGGGAGACGGCCGTCCCGGGGTCCCGCTGCACGGGCACGGACGGTTCCGGCGCCCGCGGTCCCGCCCCGCCCGGGCCGCCCGTCTCCGTGCCGCCCGCCGCGGCGACGACCTCGTCCGGGCTGCCGAGCCGGGCGAGGATGCGGCGGACGGCGGCGGGGCTGTCCACCACGGCCCGGGCCCGTCGCCGTTCGATCTCGTCGCGCAGCTCCGCGACCAGGCGCATCCGGGCGGCCGAGGACAGGTGCCGCTGCTGAGCGACGTCCCCGACGCGGCTCAGATACTCGTAGACGACCTGATCGCTCTCGATCCCCACGGAACCCCTCCGGGGTGGCTGGCCGATGCTCCCGCGGGACGACGGTAGCGCAGGACGGGGCCGTCGAGCCCGTACGACAGCCGGGGGACAGGGGTGTTCGAGCCGATCAGGGACCAAGGGCACGGTCCCTCCGGGACCACGACCCGCTACCGTGGGTCGGATGAGCAGCGATGAGCAACCGCCGGCTCCGCGGTCCCTCGCGGAAGCGCTCCGCGCACGCGACGACGCCTCCCTGGCCGCCCTCCTGCGCAGCCGTCCCGACCTCATCACACCCGTCCCGACCGACCTCACCCAGCTCGCCACCCGCGCCGGGACCCGCGCCTCGGTGGCGCGCGCCCTGGAGCGGCTGGACCGGTTCGCCCTGCAGACCGCCCAGGCCCTCGCGGTGGCCGGCGACCCGGCGACCTACGACGAACTGCTCGGCCTGATGGCCTCCGACGACCGGGACCCCGTCGTCGCCGCCGCGCTGCCCCGCGCCCTGGACACCCTGCGCGAGCAGGCCCTCGTCTGGGGCGACGACGACCGGCTGCGCCTGGTGCGCACGGCCCGCGAACTGCTCGCCCCGCAGCCGCGGCGCCCCTCCCCGACCGGGCTCGGGCCGACCGTGAAGGAGGCGACGGCGGGCATGTCCCCGGGGCGGATCCAGGAGATCCTGGCCGCCGTCGGCCTGCCCTCGACGCACGACTCCGTCTCCGCCGTCGCCTCGCTCACCGCCCTGTTCACCGACCGCGAGCGGATGTCCGCGCTGCTCTCCGAGCTCCCGGCCGACTCCCTCGCCGTCCTGGACCGCCTGGTGTGGGGCCCGCCGTACGGCCAGATCACCCCCGAACCGGCGCCGCACCTCCGCCATCTGCTCGACCGGGGGCTGCTGCTGCCCACGGCGCCCGGGACCGTCGTCCTGCCCCGCGAGGTGGCCCTGCATCTGCGCGGAGGCCGCGCCCATCGCACGCCCGAGCCGGTGCCGCCCGCCGTCGAGACGGCCGCCACGCACCATCCACAGGCTGTGGACGCGACGGCGGCCGGACAGGCGCACACCGCCCTGGCCACCGTGGAGGAACTGCTGAAGGGCTGGGACGAGGGCGGACCGCACGTGCTGCGCGCGGGCGGCCTGAGCGTGCGCGACCTCAAGCGCACCGCCGTCGCCCTCGACGTGCCCGAACCGGTGGCCGCCTTCTGGGTCGAGCTCGCCCACCTCGCCGGGCTGGTCGCCTCCGACGGCGAGGCCGACGAGCGGTACGCGCCCACCCCCGCCTGCGACGAGTGGCTCGAGCAGCCCGCCGCCGAACGCTGGGCCCGTCTCGCGGCGGCCTGGCTCGTCTCCACCCGCACCCCGGGGCTGGTCGGCGAGCGGGACGCCAAGGACCGCACCCTGTCGGCCCTCGGCCCCGGGCTGGACCGCTCGGCGGCACCGGAGGTACGGCACCGGGTGCTCACCCTGCTCGCCGGGCTGCCGGTGGGCGCCGCGCCCTCCGCCGAGTCGGTGCTGGCCCGGCTGCGCTGGGAACGGCCGCCGCGGGGAGTGCAGCGGGAGGACGAGCTGCGCGAGAGGCTGGCCCGGTGGGCGCTGTCCGAGGCGGAGCTGCTCGGCGTCACGGGACGCGGCGCGCTGTCCGCGCACGGACGCGCGCTGCTGGGCGCGCCGCCCCCGCCCGCACCGGCGGCCGAGCCGGCCGCCGAAGAGCACGCCGAGCCCGTGGGTCCCGGCGACAAGCTCCCCGTCCACCAGCACCACAAGCACCCGCAGCACCACCGGCCCGGACCGGACGCGGGCCCGCCAGAGCCCCCGTCCCTCGCCGAGCGGACCGCCGCCGCGGCCCGCGCCCTCGCCCCGCTCCTGCCCGAACCCCTGGACCACGTCCTGCTGCAGGCGGACCTCACGGCGGTGGCGCCCGGCCCGCTCCAGCGGCCGCTGGCCGACATGCTGGACCTGCTCGCGGACGTGGAGTCCAAGGGCGGCGCGACCGTCTACCGGTTCACCCCCGCCTCCGTGCGCCGCGCCCTGGACGCCGGCCACAGCGCCGCCGACCTGCACGCCTTCCTCGCCGCGCACTCCCGCACACCGGTGCCGCAGCCGCTCTCCTACCTCATCGACGACGCGGCCCGCCGCCACGGGCATCTGCGGGTCGGCGCCGCCTCGTCCTATGTGCGCTGCGACGACGAGACACTGCTGGACGAGATCCTGGCCGACAAGCGGTCCGCCGCCCTGCGCCTGCGCCGTCTGGCGCCCACCGTGCTCGCCGCGCAGGCCGATCCGGCCACCCTCCTCGAGGGGCTGCGCGCCATGGGTCACGCCCCGGCCGCCGAGTCCGCCGAGGGCGACGTCGTGATCACCCGGACCGCCTCCTACCGCACCCCGCCGCGCACCGCGCCCGAGCCGGTCCCGGAGAGCCCGCCGCCCCCGGACGCCGCCCTGCTCGCCGCCGCGATCCGCGCGATCCGGGCGGGCGACCGGACCTCCGCCGCCCCGCGCACACCGGCCGCGCCCCCGGCCGCACAGGGCGAGCTGCCCCGCACCAGCTCCGCCGAGACCCTCGCCGCCCTGCAGGCCGCCGTCCTCACCGGCGAGACCCTGTGCATCGGCTACATCGACGCCGAGGGCACCGCCGGCCGGCGCGTCGTCGCACCGGTCCGGGTCGAGGGCGGCCTCGTGACGGCGTACGACCACACGGCGGACGAGGTCCGCACCTACCCGCTGCACCGGGTGACGGGAGTGGCCGAGCTCGCGGAGGACGAGCGGTGAGCGGCGCCCCGCCTCCCGTTCCCCCTCGTTCCGCCCTTCGGTGATCGAGGTCCGGTGGGGCACACTGGACGTTTGCCCCCACGGAAAGGGTTCCGCGTGTGAATGGTCCCCTGATCGTCCAGTCCGACAAGACCCTGCTGCTCGAGGTCGACCACGAACAGGCCGACGACTGCCGTCGGGCCATCGCGCCGTTCGCCGAGCTGGAGCGGGCGCCCGAGCACATCCACACCTACCGGATCACCCCGCTGGGCCTGTGGAACGCGCGGGCCGCCGGGCACGACGCCGAGCAGGTCGTGGACGCGCTCGTGCAGTACAGCCGCTACCCCGTGCCGCACGCGCTGCTGCTCGACATCGCCGACACGATGGACCGCTACGGGCGGCTGACCCTCACCAAGCACCCGGCGCACGGCCTGGTCCTGACCACCACCGACCGGCCGGTCCTGGAGGAGGTGCTGAAGTCCAAGCGGATCACCCCGCTGGTCGGCGCCCGCATCGACCCGGACACCGTGGCCGTGCACCCCTCCGAGCGCGGGCAGATCAAGCAGGTGCTGCTGAAGCTGGGCTGGCCGGCCGAGGACCTGGCGGGCTACGTCGACGGCGAGGCGCACCCGATCGAGCTGCGCGAGGACGGCTGGGCGCTCAGGCCCTACCAGAAGCAGGCCGTGGAGAACTTCTGGCACGGCGGCAGCGGAGTGGTCGTGCTCCCCTGCGGGGCCGGCAAGACGCTGGTCGGCGCGGGGGCGATGGCACAGGCGAAGTGCACCACCCTGATCCTGGTCACCAACACCGTCTCCGCCCGGCAGTGGAAGCAGGAACTGGTGCGGCGGACCTCGCTGACCGAGAACGAGATCGGCGAGTACAGCGGGGCCAGGAAGGAGATCCGCCCGGTCACCATCGCGACGTACCAGGTCCTCACCACCCGGCGCAAGGGCGTCTACCCGCACCTGGAGCTGTTCGACTCCCGGGACTGGGGGCTGATCGTCTACGACGAGGTGCATCTGCTGCCCGCGCCGGTCTTCAAGTTCACCGCGGACCTCCAGGCCCGGCGGCGCCTCGGGCTGACCGCGACCCTGGTGCGGGAGGACGGCCGCGAGTCGGACGTGTTCTCCCTGATCGGCCCGAAGCGGTTCGACGCGCCCTGGAAGGAGATCGAGGCCCAGGGCTACATCGCGCCCGCCGACTGCGTCGAGGTCCGGGTGAACCTGACGGACTCCGAGCGGCTGGCGTACGCCACCGCCGAGGCCGACGAGAAGTACCGCTTCTGCGCGACCACCGACACCAAGCGGAAGGTCGCGGAGGCGATCGTCCGCCGTTTCGCCGGGCAGCAGATCCTGGTCATCGGCCAGTACATCGACCAGCTCGACGAGCTGGGCGAGCACCTGAACGCCCCGGTGATCAAGGGCGAGACGTCCAACGCCCGGCGCGAGAAGCTCTTCAACGCCTTCCGCGAGGGCGAGATCAACGTCCTGGTGGTGTCGAAGGTCGCGAACTTCTCCGTCGACCTGCCGGAGGCCACCGTCGCCATCCAGGTCTCGGGCACCTTCGGCTCCCGTCAGGAGGAGGCCCAGCGCCTGGGCCGGGTGCTGCGCCCGAAGGCCGACGGCCACCAGGCCCACTTCTACTCGATCGTCGCCCGCGACACCATCGACCAGGACTTCGCCGCCCACCGCCAGCGCTTCCTGGCCGAACAGGGCTACGCCTACCGGATCATGGACGCGGACGAGTTCCTGGCGGAGGAGACCTGACCGGGCCGTGAACGGCCGTCCCGGCGCCGGCACCGCCCCAGCGCGACCGCCGTGAGCAGGGCCAGCCCCAGCAGGACGTAGGGCGAGGCCAGGGGCTCCTGCCACCAGGCCAGGTGCAGCTCCTGGCCCCTGCGGGGGACCAGCCACATGGTGCGGACGGTGAAGAGGACGGCGGTGAGCATGGCCAGGACACGGCGGTCCTCGGCCAGGAGGACGGCGATCAGCGGGACGCACCACACCCAGTGGTGGGACCAGCTGATCGGGGAGACGAGCAGCGCGGTCAGCGCGGTCAGCAGCACGCCCCACCGCTCGCGCGGCGCCCGGCACGCCAGCCACAGCCCGACGACGCCCACCACGACGGCGGGCAGCAGCCAGGCCGGGCCGGGGGACGGCTCCCCCAGCACCCGGGCGACCAGGCCCTGCAACGACTGGTTGGCGGCGATCCACGGCTTGCCCACCCGGTCGGTGTCGAAGAGGTGACGGGTCCAGTAGTCGACGCTGGCCGCGGGCAGGGCGAGCGCGCCGACGGCCACGGTCCCGGCGAAGGCGGCCGTCGCGGTGGCCGCCTCGCGCACCCGCCCGCGCAGCAGCAGATGG
>NZ_MUME01000083.1 GCF_002155915.1 Streptomyces thermovulgaris
GATCAGGGCTCGACCGTGACGTCCATGTACGGCGGGAACCCCGGGATCCGGGCGCCGTCGTGCTCCAGCACGGTCACGTCGCCGTTCCTGGCGACCTCGCGGAAGCCGGCGAACTTGTAGGTGACGAACATGGTGCGGTTGCGGTCGGTGGGCACGAACTCGGCGCGCAGCGTCACGCCCGCCTCGTGGGCGCTGCGGATCAGGTGGTTGAGCAGGACGGTGCCGACTCCGCGCGACATCACGCGGCAGGACATCAGCAGCAGCTTCACGGTCCACACGGTCTCGTCGCGTTCGACGAGGGCCAGGCCGATCCTGCCGTAGGTGCCGTACCGGTCCTCCAGGCCGGCGACGAGCAGGTCGTGGCGGGGGGAACGGCGGAAGGCGTCCAGCTCCTCGTAGGAGTAGGTGTAGCCGGTGGCGTTGAGCTGGTGGGTGCGGACGGTCAGCTCCTCGGCGCGCTGCAGGTCGCGCTCCCGGGCGGGGGCGATGGTGAAGCGCATGCCGAGCGAGGCGAGGAACTCCTCGTCGGTGCCCTGGTGGGCCTCCTCGGCCTGCTTGCGCCGGGCGTCGGCCCGGTAGAGGTGGCGCCGTTCGCGGGAGTCCTCGGTGACGAAGCGCGGCTGCATCTCGGGCATGTGGGGGATGCGTTCGGCGTCGGCGGCGTCGATGCACAGCACCTGCGCGTGGGCGAAGCGGACCTCGTCGCGTTCGAAGGGCTGGTCGTCGACGAAGGCCAGGGTGTCGATGCCGATGTTGAGGGCCTGGGCGACGGCCCTGACCGAGTCGGACTTGCTGCCCCAGGTGATCTGCGGGTACAGGAAGTACTCGGCGATGCCGAACTCCTCCAGCTTCGCCATGGCCGCGTCGTGGTCGTTGCGGCTGGCGATCGAGTGCAGGATGCCGCGCTCGTCGAGGGTGCGGATCACCTCGACGACGCCGGGCCGCAGGGTGACGTCGCCGTCCTCCAGCAGCACCCCGTCCCACACGGTGTTGTCGAGGTCCCAGACCACGCACTTGACGGTCTTGACGGTCGTCGTCATCGGTGTCTTGACGGGCGTCGTCGTCATCGGTGACTCCTCGGCGCGTGGTCCTGGAAGGCGTATTCGGCCAGGCCCACCTGGTGAAGTTGCGCGCTGCCCTCGATGATCTCCATGACCCTGGAGTCGCCGAGGTAGCGCTGGACGGGATAGTCGGGTCCGCAGCCGTTGGCGCCGTGGATCTGGACGGCGTTCGCCGCGGCGCGGCCCGCGGCGGTGGCGGCGAAGTACTTGGCCGTGGAGGTCGCGGCCAGGGCACCGGGGTCCCGTGCGTCGCGCAGCCGCCCGGCCTCCAGGCACAGCAGCCGCGCCGCGCGGGCGTCGGTGTACATGTCGCTGATCATGCGGCGCACCAGCTGGTGCTCCTTGATGAGGGAGCCGAACTGCCTGCGGCGTCCGGCGTAGTCGACGGCGGCCTCCAGGCAGGCGTCGAGGATGCCGACGCAGCCCCAGCCGACGGTGTAGCGGCCGAGGTCGAGGGCGGCGCCCACCACGTGGGAGACGCCGAGCCCGGGCCGGGCCAGGAGGTTCCCGCCCGGTACGCGGCAGTCCTCCAGGTGCACGTCCGCGGTCATCGAGGCGCGGATGCCGATCAGGTCGTCGATCGGCTCGGTGCGCAGTCCGGGCGTGTCCCGTTCCACGAGCAGGGCGGTGGGGCCCTGTGCGGTCCGGCCCAGGACGAGGAACAGGCCGGCGGTCCGTCCGTAGGTGGTCCACCTCTTGTGGCCGTCGATTCTCCAGTCGTCGCCGTCGCGGGTGATCCGGGTGGTGACCCCGGAGGCGTCGCTGCCGGCGTCCGGCTCGGAGACGGCGAAGGCGGCGATGGTCTCGCCCCGGGCCAGCCGGGGCAGCCAGGTCTCCTTCTGGGCGCGGCTGCCCCAGCGTTCGATGGCGTGCGCCACCATCGTGTGGACGGTGAGCAGGCTGCGCACGGAGGAACACGCCCGGCCCAGCTCCCCGGCGAGCAGGCCGAGGGTCACCGCGTCACAGCCCCCGCCGCCGTACTGCCGGGCGATCGGCAGTCCGAGCAGTCCTTCGTCCGCGAGGAGCCGGACGATCTCCGGCGGGGTGCGCTGCTCCCGGTGCCAGGTGTCGGCGTGGGGGGCGATGTGGTGGTCGGCGAAGGCCCGGAACTCCTTCTGGGCCTGGGTCTGTTCCGCGGTGAGCGCTCCGGTCATGGTCGCCGTCCTCGTGCTACGAGTGGACCGGCGCGGACAGTTTGCGCGTGACGAAGGCGTCGAGGGCGCTGATGGAGCGGAAGTTCTCCAGTTCCAGGTCCTCGTTCTCGATGGTGATGCCGAACTCGTGCTCGACGAAGGAGACGAGCTGCATGGCGAACATCGAGCTGACGAAGCCGTGCTCGAAGATGTCGTCGTCGTCCTTCAGCTCGTGCACCGGGAAGAAGCGGGACAGGTAGTTCGCGATCCTGGCCCTGTTGTCCGTGCTCATCTCTGTTCCGTCCTGTCGTCTCGGGATTGCGTGCGCGGCTGCGGTGATCAGCTGTCATCGGTACTTGTGGAAGCCCTCGCCGCTCTTCCGCCCCAGCAGGCCGGCGGCGACCATCTTCTTGAGCAGGGGGGCCGGGCGGTACTTGTCGTCGTTGTAGCTCTCGTAGAGCACCTCGACCGACTTGAGGATGGTGTCCAGGCCGATCAGGTCGGCGGTCTCCAGCGGGCCCATCCGGTGGTCGAAGCAGGTCTTGAAGATCCGGTCGACGTCGGCGGCGGAGGCCACCCCGTCCTGGACGAGGAAGGCAGCCTCGTTGATGGTGAGCATGAGGACGCGGTTGGAGACGAAGCCGGGCATGTCCTCGACGACGATGCAGTCCTTGCCCATCCCGGCGAGGAAGCGGCGGGCGGTGTCGATGGTCTCCGGTGTGGTGTGGTGGCCGCGGATGACCTCGACCATCGGTTTCATCGGCACCGGGTTCATGAAGTGCATGCCGATCACACGCTCGGGACGTGTGGTGACGGATCCGACGCGGGTGATGGAGATGGCGGAGGTGTTGACGGCGAAGACCACCTCGGGGCGCACGATGCGGTCGATCCGCTCGTACACCTTCCGCTTGACGTCCCAGTCCTCGGTGACGTTCTCGACGACGAAGTCGGCCTTGGCGAGGAGCTCGTAGTCGGTGGTGAACTCGATCCTTTCGAAGACCTGGGCCGGGTCGGTGCCGGCGCCCTTGTTGAGCAGGGCGCAGGCGCGCAGGCCGGTGCTCAGTTCACGGCGCGCGTTGTCGAGGATCTCGTCGGAGAGGTCGACGAGTACCACCCGGTGGCCGGTCTGAGCGAGATTCTGTGCGACACCGACGCCCATGACTCCGGCGCCGACGACTCCTACGGTCGTGAATTCCATGTCCGGTGCGACTCCGTTAGCGTGCGCCGCGTACGGCGTAGATGTTGTGGATGTCCGTGCCGACGTACAGCTCGTCCTGTTCGGTGGTGACCGTGAAGCCCCGGCCGCGCAGCAGCTCGACGAGGCGGCCGACCTCACCGTCGGCGTCGTGCGCCTCCAGCACCATCTGCTGGATCCTGGGCCAGTCCTCGTCGGCGATGCCGTCGATGACCTGGCGCTCGCTCCTCTGCACATCGATCTTGATCAGGTCGATGCGTTCGATGCCCTGTTCCCGGATGACCGCGCTGAGCGGGCGCAGCGTCGCGGTGAACTCGATCGCCTCGAAGCGGACGTCGAGCAGGTCCTCGGAGGCGGCCAGTCCGGCGGCCTCCGCGTCGGCGCCGGCTTTTTGCTGGTTGGCGATGATGGTGCGCAGGTTGTGCTTCTCCTCCTCCTTGTCGGGGTGGAAGGAGGACATGCCGGAGCTGCGGGGGTAGAAGGTGAAGGCCGCCTCGGTCTCGGTGTCGGCGATGCCGATGTTGAAGAGCCTGGCGTCGACCTTGTGCTCGGCGACGTTCTGGCTGAGCAGCTCGAACAGCGGCGGCGCGGGTTCGAAGGCGAAGACCTTGACGTTCTTCGCCTCGTAGTGGGCGAAGAGCGTGAACAGGCCGATGTTGCCGCCGACGTCCACGACGGTCGCGCCGTCGTGGAGACGGATGCCGTTCCTGGCGTAGGTGCGGTGCTCGAAGATGTCCCGGTAGAAGTGCAGGGTCTCCGCTTCGTTCTGGTGGACGACCGTGAGGCCGTTCGGCAGCCGGAAGCGTGCCCGGGCTCGGCCGGTGTACGAGGAGCCGCCCTCCGCCGGGCCCGGGTCCTCGCCGGTGCGCAGCGCGTCGATCGCGGCGGCCATCAGGGTGATGGTGGCCCGCTCGTACACCTGGCGCAGCGTCAGTTCGACGCCGAAGGCGCGTTTGACGCGCAGGGTCAGGCGGGTGGCGAGCAGTGAGTTGCCGCCGAGTTCGAAGAAGCTCACGTCGTACGGCAGGTGCTCGGTCTTGAGCAGCTTCGCCCAGATGTCGTGGAGCTTGTGCTCGGTCGCGGTGGGGACGTGTTCCCGGCCGTCCTCGTCCGCGGCGGCCGCGGCCGTGCCGGGCGCGGTGTCCAGCTCGACGGCGGGGAACGCGGTCCAGTCGATGTCGGCGCCCGCGAGCCAGAGCCGGCCCAGCGCCTTGAGGGCGACCGCGGAGTCGGACCGGCGCTCCAGCGGGTGGCGCATGGAGGCGACGACGGTGCCGGTGTCGCCGCCGCGGGCCGCGGCGGCCATGCTGCTCAGCGTCTGGCCGGGACCGGTCTCCAGCAGCAGCGGCGTGCCGGCGAGGCTGTCCAGACCGTCGGCGAAGCGGACGGGGCTGACCAGGTGACGGGCCCAGTAGGCGGGGTCGGTGGCCTGCTCGTCGGTGATGATCCGGCCGGTGACGTTGGAGACGTACGGGATGCGCGGCGGGTTGAGGGTCAGGGTCCGCGCGAGGGCGGTCACCTGGTCGGCGACGGGCTCCATCATCGACGAGTGGAAGGCGTGCGTGGAGCGCACCCGGCGGCTGACGACGCCCTGCTCGCGCAGGGAGCGCTCCAGCGCCTCGATGTCGGCGACGGGCCCGCCCACCACGCAGAACTCCGGTCCGTTGACGGCGGACAGCGAGAGGTTCCCGCCGATCCGGGACAGCACCTCCTGCTCGGGCAGCATCACGGCGAGCATGGCGCCCTGCGGCAGGGTGTCGATGAGGGCGGCGCGGCGGGCGACGAGGACCAGCGCGTCCTTGAGGGAGAGCACGCCGGCGACCGTGGCCGCGACGTACTCGCCGAGGCTGTAGCCGATCATCAGGGAGGGGCGGGCGCCCCAGGACTCCCACAGCCGTGCCAGGGCGTACTCGACGACGAAGAGGGCCGGCTGGGCCAGGCGGGTGGAGTCGAGGCGGCGTTCGTGCTCGCCGCGCCCGGTGCCGGTGTCACGGCCGAGCAGGCGGCGCAGGTCCGGCCCGGGGGCGGGTGCGGTGCGGTCCTGGGGCTCCGGGCCGGGGAAGACGACCTTCCGGATGTCCAGCCCCAGTTCGGGCATCAGGGCCTCGGCGCAGCTGTCGACGGCCGCGCGGAAGACGGGGAAGTCGCGGTACAGGCCGCGGCCCATGTCCACGTGGTGGTCGCCGAGGCCGGGGAACATGAAGGCGACCGGTGCGGCGCCGGTGACCTCCCCGGTCCCGATCTCCGTGGCTCCTTCCGCGCCGGCGAGCACGGCACCCCGGTGGCCGCCGCCGGTGCCGCCGACGGTGCGGATGCGCACCGGCACGTCCTGCTGTGCCGGAGCCCGGGAGAAGCGGGCCCTCAGCCCGGCCAGGCCGGCGCCGAGGGAGGTGCCGTCGGCCCCGCTGACCAGGGCCAGATGCCAGGGGACCGGCTCGGCCGGCGGAAGTGCCGCCTCGTGCTTCTCCTCGACTGTGATGGTGTTGGGGCTCATGCCTCTCCTTGAGGATGTCGACCGGCCGGAAGGAGTCGAGCGTCCGCAGCCGCCCCGCGCCCCTTCGAGGGCGTCCGTCGCCACCCACTGTCGGCGCGGCGGCTAGAGCGGGGCCGGAGCTGCGGTGGACGCCTGGCCACCGGTCCGGTGCGGAAGGAAACCGGGCGTGTCAGAGCACGCGGATCGCGGACTCGGCGTGCCGCCTGGCGAGTTCGAGGGTCGTGCGGGAGTCGCGGCCGAGCGCCTCCCGCACATGACGGCGCGCCTGGGCGAGGTCGGCGCCGGGGCCGAGGATCCGCTCGACGGCCTCCTCCCGCAGCACCACGCTGTGCTGCGAGACCACGGTCACGCCGGTCTCGTCGGGCAGGACCGACCACTCGCCGGTGTGGGCGGCCAGCAGGGCCGGTGTGACGGTCTGCTTGTGGACGATGCGGCCCGCGTGCGGGAAGCAGATCCGTACGGACTCGGTGGTGTGGACGGTGCCGTCCGCTGCGCGGGTGCCGGCCGTCACGGCCTGGATGCCAGGGGTGTCCTCGGTCAGTTCGAGCCGGGTCACGTGCGGGAGCAGCCCGGGCCAGTCGGACACCCGGTACAGGAAGTCGTAGACCAGCTCGGGCGGCCCCTTGACCCGCACCGCGTCCTCGAAGGACAGCACCAGGTCGTCGAGCCGGTGCCACCGCTCCGCCAGCCGCTTGAGACCGGCCAGCTCCGCGGTGGAGTCGGCGTCGAGGGCGCGTGCCACCCGGTCCAGGTCCTCGCCGCGGTCGCCGGTCACCGTGAAGTCGTGCAGCAGGGTCAGCAGGCTGGTGCCGTCGCCCTGTTCCTCGACGGTCCAGGTGCCGCTCATCGTCTCCACCGGCGCCGGGGAGTGCTGCCGGCGGAAGGTGATGCGCCGGGCCTGCGGGTCCTGGAGCCTCAGCGACACCCAGGAGCGTGTCCGGCGGCCGGACGCCGTCGTCCACATGCGCAGCCGTTCCTGGGTGCCGTCGAACTCCAGCCGCTCCACATGGACGCTGGTCGGCAGGAACAGCGGCCAGCGGACCGCGTCCGCGACCAGTCCGTAGACGACCCCGGCCGGCGCGTCGATCCCGACCGAGTGCGCCACGCGGCGCACGCGTTCACCCGTCACCGCGAGCGCCCCTTCCCGCGCCGGGCCCGCAGCGGCCCGGTCCGCCTGGAGCGCGTACCGCGGCGGCGCACAGCAGGCCGTCCGGCGGATGTTCCGGGCATGTGGGGGTCGGCACGACACGTCCTCCTCCGGCTCTGAGCGGGCGCGGCGCACCGCTCGGTGGTCCCACGGTCCGCCGGGCCGCTTGAGGAGTCTTCGAAGAACGCTCGATCAAGGCCGCGGCGGCCGTCCGCATCCGGCGGAGCGGAGGGCGCGGTCCGGTGGAACGGACGGCGGAAGGGAGGCGGAACGGGCGGCGGAAGAGAGCGGAAGGGAGCGAAAGGAAGGGGCGTGCCGTCGGCGTGTCCGGCGGGCCGGGACCGCCGGGCCGGCCGTCGGTCAGGCGTGCGCGTCCGCCGGTGCCGGGGCCCGCCAGGTGCGCCCGACGACCCGGCAGGCGCGTTGGAGCAGCCGGGGAAGGGCGTGGCCGTGCACGAAGAAGTGGTCGCCGGGGACCGTGCGGGTGACCACCGGGCCCGCGGTCCAGCGCCGCCATCCGGCCATCGCCGCGGGCCGCGCGACCGGGTCGTCCGCGCCGGCGACCGCCAGCAGCGGCACCCGCAGCGGCCCGTGGGCGAGGGGTTCGCGGGCGGCCCGGCGCAGGGCGTCGGCGAGGGCGAGGTCGTCGCGCAGCACCGGCATCACGGTCCGGTGCCAGAACCCTCCGGGAGCCGCGCCCTCCGGGACGGCGCCCAGGTCACGGAGCAGGCCCAGCAGATGCTCGTCGGAGGCGGTGCGGGCGTCCGTCAGACCGGCCGGGGCGTCGGGCGGCGGGCAGGCGCCCACGGCGAGCAGCGCGGGCCCGGGCAGCCCGGCCTCGTGCAGGGCGCGGGTCAGGGTGTAGGCGACCAGTGCGCCGAGGCTGTGCCCGTACAGCACGTACGGTCCGGGCGGGGCGTCGGTGAAGCGTCCCATCAGGTCGGCGAGCAGCGCGTCGCGTCCGGTCACCCGGGGCTCGTGGCGCCTGGCGTCGCGCCCCGGCAGCAGGTGCGGCACCGGTTCGACCCCGCGGCCGAGGGCAGCGGGCCAGCCATGGAAGGAGGAGACGCCGGCTCCGGCGTGTGCGAAGCAGTGCAGCCGTACCGGCCGGTCGTCGTGCATGTCCCGTCCCCTCCTGCCGTTCCGCTCGTCCTGCTCGGGTCGCCGGTCCCCAGGCCACCAGGGCGCCTGGCGGCGCGGGCCGGTCTCAGGCCGCGTAGAGGTTGAAGGTGGAGGTGCGGCGCGGACCGGACACCACGTCCAGTGCCGGGTCCACGGTGAGCATGGCCTGGTGCAGACGCTGCAGCTGCGGGGACGGCTCCACACCCAGCTCCTCGATCAGCCGCGCGCGCAGCCTGCGGTAGACGTCGAGCGCCGCGGCCTGCCGTCCGGAGCGGTACAGCGCCACCATGGCCTGGGAGTGCAGCCCCTCGTGCTGGGGGTGACGTGCTATCAGGTCGGTCAGCTCGGCGAGGAGTTCGCTGTGCCGGCCCAGGCGCAGATCGGCGTCGATCCGCCGCTCGATGGTGCCGAGCCGGCTCTCCTCCAGCCGCACGACCTCGATCTCCAGCACCGGGCCGACGCGCACGTCGACCAGGGCCGGCCCCTGCCACATGTCCAGGGCCTTGCGGAACAGGCCGGCGGCCCGCTCGTCCTCCCCCGCGTCGAAGGCGCTCTGACCCGCCGCCACCAGCTGCTCGTACCGGTGCACGTCCACGGACTCCGGCGGGATCCGCAGCAGGTATCCGCCGTGCCGGGTGGCCAGCACGTCCTTCGCCGAGCCGGGAGCGTCCGGCCCCATCGCGGTGCCCAGGCGGCGCCGCAGCTGAAGGATGTACGTCTGCATGGTGGTCATGGCGCTCCGCGGCAGGTTGGTGCCCCAGATCTCCTCCATCAGCGTGGGCACCGGCATGACCCGGCCCGGATAGAAGGCGAGCAGTGCGAGGATCTGTCGCGGCTTGCCCGCGGTGGGAACGATCGACACCCCGTTGATGTCGGCGTTCAAGGGACCCAGAACCTGAATGTCCACGGTTTTCCTCCCGTAACGGTCGAGCTCCCCCGATGGCTCAGAGCCGTCGGCTCCGAGCACGCTAGCCCTGTTTTCGCCACCTCTCCCGATTTCTCCAGTGACGTTCAAGCGACCTTCCACAGGTCGAACGACCCTCCGAACACGGGTGCATCGGACACGGGTTCACCGGTCCGGACAGCCGCGTTCGAGAACGCTCGCGCGGCGCGGTCCCCGCTCGCTCACCGGCCGGGGTCCGGTGTTCCGCACGGACCGTCGGAGGAATCCCGGGGGCAGTCCTTCAAGTCCCTTGTCCATGGCTGGTCCATGACGGTGTCCATGGCTGGTCCGTGACTGGTGTTCACGCCTGCGTCCGTGCCTCTTCGCGGTTCGTGGAGAGCAGGCGTCCCGCGCCCGGCCCGCCCGTTCCCGCGCTTCCCGAGCCGTCACGCGGCCGACCGCCGTCGCGGAGGCACGGACACGGCGGTTTCCCCCGGACGGGTGCGTCCCGTGCCGGGGGCCGCCGCCCGCCGTACGGGCTCATCCGCTCACATCGGCACCGCCCGGGACCGGGCCATACGGTCCTCGACGGTGCGCAGCACCTCGGCCTGCCGGTCGACGAGGAAGAAGTGGCCGCCGGGCAGGACGCGCAGCTCGAACCCGGACGCGGTGTGGTTCTCCCAGGCCCGCACCTCCTCGACGCGGGCCTTCGGGTCCCGGTCCCCGGTGAAGGCGGTCACGGGGCAGTCCAGAAGGGGGCCCGGCCGGTAGCGGTACCGGCGCACCGCCGCGTAGTCGGCGCGCAGCGCGGGCAGGATCATGCTCAGCATCTCCTCGTCCCGCAGCAGCGCGTCGCCGGTGCCGTTCAGGGACCTGATCTCGGCGATGACCTCCTCGTCGGTGCTCGGCTGCCATTCGCCGGACCGGTCCAGCGACGGAGCGCGGCGGCCGGAGACGAAGAGTTCGACAGGCCCCTGGCCCGCGGCCTGCATGAGCCGGGCCACCTCGAAGCCGACGATGGCGCCCATGCTGTGCCCGAACAGTGCGTAGGGCCGGTCCGTCCACGGTCCGAGCGCCTCGGCAATCCGCTCGGCCAGCACCGTCAGGTCCGTCTCGGACGGCTCGGTGTGCCGGTCCTGCCGCCCCGGGTACTGGACCGCCAGGACTTCCACGCGGGGCGACAGCGCCCGTGCCACGGGAAAGTAGAAGCTGGCCGAGCCACCGGCGTGCGGCAGGCACACCAGCCGTACGGGGGCGTCGGGAGCGGGGCGGTAGTTCCTGAACCAGGGGTCGTCGCCGGGGTTTCCCGTCATGGGTTCCCTGCCTTTCTCGTCCGGTCCGATCGGGTCGTTCGTGGGATCGAGTCGTTCGTGGGATCGAAGGGCCTCGGTCCGCCCGGGCGCGGGGCGCCCCTTCCCCGCCGGGCGGCCATATACGGCTCCTTCACTGCCGCGTACGGCTTCTTCGACAGGGCGCGAGCCGGCCGTCCCGTCCGGCCGGCTCCACCGGCACCCCGTCTCCTGCCGGGCCGCCCACGGCCGCGCTCTGCTGTCCTGGGAAGTGTGCACGGGACCGTGGAAACCCCGCTGGTGTCGGGCCGGAGTCTCGCTCGAGCCGTGCGTGGGCGCCCTGGTCCGGCTGTCGAACGGATCGCCTTCCGGATCTCGCCGGGGCCGGTCGGGGCGGGCCGGGGCGGCGGGTGCGCAGCAGCCACGCGGCTCTCCGGGGGCGACTCCCGGCGGCGCGGTGCCGCATGCTGGTCACCGGCTGCTGCCTGAGAGTCCCGGGAGGGATCCTGTGTCCCGCCCCTCCCCCTCCTCCTGTCCGGCACCCCGGTCCTGTCCGGTGCCCTGGTCTCCGGAGACGGATCCCGGTCCTCGGCGGTGCGTGTGTCAGTCGGCGGGATCGGCGAGTGTCTGGGTGCCGAGCACGGTCAGCAGGGCGAGGCGTTCGGCGTCCTCGGTGCCGGGTTCGGCCGTGTAGATCATGATCCGAAGATCGCTGCCCGCCACGGTGAGCACGTCGCAGTCCAGTGTCAGGGGTCCTGCATGGGGGTGGTCGATGGTCTTGCGTGCGGCCTCGTGGCGGCCGACGGCGCCGGCGTCCCACAGCGCGGCGAACCGGTCGCTGCCCGCCCGCAGTTCCGTGATCAGCCGCCGTAGCCGCCGGTCGGCCGGGTAGCGGCCGGACGCCGTGCGCAGGTCGGCGACCAGCGCCGCCTCGAAGGCGCGCAGGGATTGAGGCGTGTGGCGGGCCCGGGTGCCCGGGCCGAGGAAGTGGCGCCACACGGCGTTGCGCTCGTTGCCCCGCCAGCCGGACGGATCCCCCATCAGGGCCGCGTACGGCGCGTTGGCCATCAGCAGGGTCCAGGCCGCGTCGTAGACCGCCACGGGTGTTCCCGTCAGCCTGTCGAGCAGCCGCTGGACGCTCGGGGTGATGTATGCCGGTACCGTCCGCGGGCCCGGCAGTGCGAGCCCGGCCAGCCGGAACAGGTGGTCGCGCTCGTCCCTCGACAGCCGCAGTGCCCTGGCCAGTGCCTCGACGATCTGGGGTGAGGGATGGGTGGCGCGGCCCTGTTCGAGCCGGGTGACGTAGTCGACGGACATCCCGGCGAGCATGGCCAGCTCCTCGCGGCGCAGCCCGGCCGTGCGCCGCGGCGCGCCGGCGGGCAGCCCGACCGCCTCGGGCGGGATCCGGTCGCGCCACCGGCGCACCGCCTGCCCGAATTCCGTCGCCATGCCTGCCAGTGTGCACCGCCCGTCGTCCGGCTTGCCTGGTACTGCCGGTCCCAGGAAGGACGGACGCCTGGCCGGCCGGAGGGTTCCGCAGCACGGTGGAGCCATGAGGAGAACACTGATCACCGGAGCGAACAAGGGGCTCGGCTTCGAGACCGCACGACGTCTCGTCGCCGCGGGCCACCTCGTCTACATCGGCAGCCGTGACCCGGAGCGCGGCCGCCGGGCCGCCGAGCGGCTGGGGGCGCGGACCGTGCGGCTCGACGTCACCGACGACGCCTCCGTCGCGGCCGCGGCCAGGGCCATCGAGGCGGACGGCGGACTGGACGTACTGGTCAACAATGCAGGTGTCGAGGGGCGGACCGAGGACAACGAGGTGATCGGTGCCGCGGACGTCACCGCCGACATGATGCGGCAGGTGTTCGAGACCAATGTCTTCGGCATGGTGAGGGTCACCCACGCGTTCCTGCCGCTGCTGCAGCGGTCCGCCTGCCCGGTCGTGGTCAATCTCAGCAGCGGTCTGGCCTCCCTCACCCGGGTGACCACCCCCGGCACCCCGACCCACGCCTACCCGGGCGTTGCGTACCCGGCGTCGAAGGCGGCGGTCAACATGATCACCGTGCAGTACGCGAAGGCGTTCCCGGCCATGCGCATCAACGCGGTGGAGCCCGGTTACACCAGGACCGATCTCAATGGGAACACCGGCACCCAGACCGTCGAGGAGGGCGCCGAGATCATTGTCCGTATGGCGCAGGTGGGTCCCGACGGCCCCACCGGGGGCTTCTTCGACGTGCGGGGGCCCCTGCCCTGGTGAGCCCTTGGGGCCGGACCCTGACGGCAGGGCGACCGAGCGTTGCTCATGGCGCATGTCGCCGGCAGGGCGCTCCGTCGCCTTGCGCCGGGCCGGCCTGCCGTGAGTCCGTGCGGGCAGGTCGGCGACGCGACGAGGCGGCGGAGGATCTCGAGGTTCCGGGCGCCGGGTCCGAAGCGGTGCGTGCCCGGGGCGAGCCGTTGTTCCACCGGCCGGGACCGAGGGCACATGCACGGGGGTGCCTGTGCGTGCCGACGGCGCCGCCGGAGAGGAACGGCTGGAGCATCACCGTGTAACGCGGATGCGCCCGGCCCGAGTGCGTACAGCGGTTCGTGCCTCCGGTCCCATGGAACGCGGACCGGCCGCGGGACATGCCGCGCACGGGCGCCGTCATGCGGCTTCGGCGTTCGTCGCGGTGACGTACCGGCCGTGGGTGCGGTACCGTCCCGTATCCCCGGGCGGTACGAGCGCCGGCAGCAGCACCTCCCACAATGCGCCCATCCTGCGCCGCAGTTCGGGGTACGGCATGCCGGTGCCGGACAGCACCTCCACTCCGCACACCACCGCGGACAGCAGTGTCTCCGGCCCCTCCTCGGCGGTGTGCTCCCGCAGGTCGCCCGCCTCCCGGGCCTGCCCGATCAGCCGCAGCACCTCGCCGATCCACGCCTGGTGGAAGGCGGTGGCCGGCGGCTCGCGCCAGGTGCACTCGCCGGCGATGCGGAAGCCGGCGCGGACGACCGGGTCCTCGTACAGCGTGCGCGCCAGCCAGTGCGTCAGGTCGATGAGGGCCTGCACCGGGGCCAGGCCGGCCCGGCGCTGCTCGTCGACGAAGGCGCGCAGCATCGCCCGGCCCTGCTCCTGCACTGCGTCGGCCAGCCCGTCCTTGGAGGCGAAGTGGAAGTACAGGGCCCCCTTCGTCATCCCCGCGGCACCGGCGATCTGCTCCAGTGTCGCGTTGGCGTAACCGTTGCGCTCGAACATCTCCGCACCCGCACGGATCAGCCTGCGGCGCGTGCGTTCCGACCTTGCCTGCATCTCGGTCTCCCTTCCTGCGCCGGGCGGTGCGTGACGGGGTGTCAGCCGACGCGGCTGAGGCGCTCGTCCGCCGTGGTGGGTGCCATGTCGGGGGCGGTTCCGGGGCCGGCCAGCAGGATGGAGCGCTGCATCCGGCGCAGCGCGGGGGACGGCTCGAGGCCGAGTTCCCGCACCAGTGCGTTGCGCAGCCGCTGGTAGACGCCGAGGGCCTCGCTCCGGCGGCCCGAGCGGTGCAGCGCCAGCATGAACTGGCCGTGGAGGTTCTCATGGGTGCGGTAGCGGGTGACCAGCATGCTCAGTTCGCCCAGGATCTCGCGGTGCCGGCCCAGGCGCAGATCGGCCTCGATGCGCTGGTCGAGCGCGCACAGCCGGCTCTCCTCCAGACGCCTGACTTGCATCTCCAGCTGTGTCCCCGTCTGTACGTCGGCGAGGGCCGCGCCGTTCCACAGCGCGAGGGCCTCGCGCAGCCGGCGGGCGGCGCCCATGTAGTCCTCGGCGTCCATGGCCCGGTAGCCCGTTCCGGCCAGCCGCTCGAACTCCCGGACATCGCTGGTGCCGCCCGAGGTGCTGAGCATGTAGCCCCCGGGCAGGGTGACGAGCACGTCCTTGGCGGTGCGCGGTGCGGTGCCCTCGGGGTCGTGCTTCAGCGCCTCCGCGATCAGCTCCCGCAGTTGCAGGACGTACGTCTGCAGGGTGGTGCGCGCGCTGCGCGGCGGGCAGTCCCCCCAGAGCTCCTCGGTGAGGGCGGCCACGGGCACCACCTGGTCGGCGTGCAGTGCCAGCATGGCCAGAACCTGACGGGGCTTCGGTGCCGTCGGGGTCACCGAGATCCCGTTCTCCTTGACGGCCAACGCGCCCAGTACAGCGATGTCCATGCCGTCTCCCCTATCCCCGTGAATGAGTTGTGAGTGTTGTCGGATCGGATGTCCGTGGTCCTGAGAGCCGGTTCTCGGCGCACTACGAGTAAAAAACAGGGAGGTTGGTTTGTCAATACGAAACCGTCTGGACTGTTTTTTTGTTGCGATCTGACGCGACCACAGGACCGCACCGCATTCATTTCCCCTTGCTTTCCAGGGCAATTCGGGCGTAAAGGTTGCCCGACGCCTCACTTCGGTGCCCCGCTCGCGTGAAGGATCCGGCGGGAGACGCCCCGCCAGTCGGGTTTCATACCTCTATAAACAGCACGAACGGTTTGTTATTGGCCCGGTCAGTCCGTCATGCCCCGCCATGCACCGGTGTGGTCGCGCCGGGTCGGCATCGACGTGACCGAGGCCAGGGCGTGACGCTCCGCCAGCCGGGGCAGCATCAGCTCCCAGAAGCCGCTGACGGACCGCTCCGAGAGCCACCCCTTCCCGTCCCCTCCGGCCTCGAGCACCTCGAAGCCCACGAGCGTGGCCACGATGGCGCGCGCGGCGCCCTCCGCCGACACCCCGCCGGCCAGCAGCCCCTGCCGCTCCGCGCGCCGCAGGCACTCCTCGACCCACTTCCACCACTCCAGCCTGAGCCGGGACCCGGCGTTCCGCCCCCGCGACGGATCCCTGCCCAGCCCGAACCCAGCCCGCAGGACGACGTCCTCGGCGAGCCGGCTCGCCAGCCCGTGCGTCACGTCCACCAGCATCTGCAGCGCAGAGCCCTCCTCGTCCGACATGCGCCCGGTGATCCCGCGGACGGTCTCCAGAGCCTCCTCCTCGACCGCCCGGGCCAGCGCCTTCTTGTTCGGGAAGTGGAAGTGCAGGGCACCGTTGCTGACGCCCGCGCGTCTGCTGATCGCCGTGAGCGACGCGGGCGCGAATCCCTCCTCGGCGAACACTTCGGCTGCGGCTCGGACCAGCGCTCGGCGCGTGCGGAGGGCACGCTCCTGCTTGACCATCGGTTGTCTCTCCTGACTGTGAGGTCCCGGCGGCAGGCCCCCGCTGTGCCCCTGTCGTCCGCGGGTCTCCTGCGGCGGGCCGCCGTGCTTGCGGGCGGGCCGGCGTGCTCGGCGCGCAGCATCGCCGGGGCGCGGGCCGGGGCGCCGGACCCCGGTCACCAGCTCGCATGATAACAACAAACCGACCTGTTGGTTTTGTAAAGGCAGGCCCTTCAAGCAGGCAACGCCGACCAGCCCTTCACCATCGGCTCCTCGCCGCCGGTTCCTCACCGCCGGCCGGGCGAGGGTGCGCAGAGGACGGACTCCACCCGGTGTGGGCGCACGCTTCGGCTGCCCTCGTCCCCATGACCGGGGGCGGCCTCCCGACAGGACGGGAAGCGGGCCGCCGTCACGGCGGCCGCCCCTCCTCGCTCACGCGCCCGCGCGGCACCGGCCGGATCGCCGCGGAACCTGCCCGCAATGCCCCCCTGTCGCACCGTCACGCCGTCGCGGCGCCGTACCGCGAACGGACCGGGAGGCAGGCAAAGGGACCGGGCCGGGCCGCAGAGCACCGGAACACGGAGCGCACTGCTCCATATAACGGCCCGTCAGATTCAAGGCAGCGGTAGAAATTAAACCGGGTGGTATGTATCTTCGTGAGGGCCAGGCGCCTCGCCGCCGACTTCTCGCCTTCGTCACTTTGGGGGAAAGATGACCGCGAGCACCATCCGTGTCGAGTCCACGCCGGTGAGCACCGCGACCGCCGCCCTCTCACCCGCATTCCGGTTCCCCTCGCTGACCACGACCGTGCCCAAGGAGTTCGTCCACCGCGCCGCCGTGGCCGAGGTCATGCTCACCGACTGGCACCGCACGGACGACACCCGCTTCCGGGTGACCGCACAGTGGCCGCGGGGACACAGCTTCTTCGGTCCCATCGGGGGACACCACGACCCCCTGCTCGCCGCCGAAACAATCCGGCAGGTCGGTTCCCTCCTCGCGCACGCGGAGTTCGGCGTCCCGCTCGGTCACCACTTCCTGATGTGGGATCTGTCCTTCGTCACGCACCCCGACCGCATGCGCATGGGCAGCGCACCCGCCTCCCTCGACCTCGCCATCACCTGCACCGAGATCAAGCGGCGCGGCGGCGACCTGACCGGCCTGCGCTACGAGGCGGTGATCCACCGCGACGGCCATGTGGCGGCGACGGGAGGCGCCTCCTACACCTGCACCACTCCGGCGGTCTACCGGCGGCTGCGCAAGGGCCGCTGCACCGCCGCGGACGTCCGCCCGCTGCCCCTGACGGCCCCGGCCTCCCCGCAGAGCGTCGGACGCCTGTCGCCCATGGACGTGGTGCTCTCCCCCGTCGGGGAGCCGTGCCGGTGGCAGCTGCGGGTGGACACCTCCCACCCCGTCCTCTTCGACCACCCGGTCGACCATGTGCCGGGCATGGTGCTGGTGGAGGCCGCCCGCCAGGCGTCGGCCGCGGTCCTGGGCCGCACCGAGTTCCTTCCGGCCGGCATCACCAGCGAGTTCCTGCGGTACGCCGAGCTGGACACGCCGTGCGTGATCGAAGCGCGGCGACTGCCCCCGGAGACGCCCGGCGAGGAGCGGGTGCTCGTGACCGGGCAGCAGGACGGGACCACCGTGTTCACCTCCGCCGTGACCGCACGGCCGGACCTCGGCTGACCCCGGCCGTCTCCGGCCGGCACGGGCCGCCGCGGCGGGTCGCGGCGGCCCGTCAGCCCCTTTCTCCCCGCTCCTAAGCGCCGACCGGGGGCGTGAAGGCCTGCGCATGTTCCTCGGCCCACTCGGCGAAGGTCCTCGCCGGACGGCCGGTCACCTCCGCGACGGTGTTCTCCACCCGTGCCTTGGCTCCCGCCCTCTGCCGTCGCGCGCTGCTGAGCAACGCCTCGACCAGCTCCTTCGGATGACGGCGCGACAGGTGGGCCCTGGCCTGCTCCTCGGTCAGCTCCTCGAAGCGCAGGGGCCGGCCCAGCACCCTTCCGAGCTGCTCCGCCTGCTCCACCGCGCTGATCGCCCGGGGGCCGGTCAGCGTGTACACCCTGCCCTCGTGGCCGTCCTCGGTGAGGGCGCGCACCGCCACGGCCGCGATGTCCCTTGGATCGACGCAGGAGTTGACCGACGTCCCGTACAGGGCCGAGACCACGCCCCGGGACCGGACGGAGGGCGCCCAGGACAGGCAGTTGGACATGAAGGCGCGGGGCCGCAGGAGGGTCCACGCCATTCCGGAGTCGCGCAGCAGTGCCTCGTTCGTCCGCTGCCAGCGGGTGATCAGGTCGTCGGCCCCCTCGTCGGCGACCGCGGCCGCGGAGAGCTTCACGACCTGTTCCACACCCTCCTCCCGTGCCGCCCGCAGGAACACGGCGTCGTCGTCCCCGGTGACCCGGCTGGTGACGAGGAAGGCCCGGCGCACCCCTCGCAGCGCCCTCCGCAGACTGCCCGGATCCGCGTAGTCCCCGGCGACCGTCTCGGCGGAGGGGGTGGAGACCGTCACGCGTGCGGGATCCCTGGTCAGCAGGCGCACCGGCACGTCCGGCGGCAGGCCGCGGACCACCTCGCGCCCCACCGTTCCGGTCGCACCCGTCACAAGAATCATCGCTCCCCCTCCACCGGACGTCCCCCGGCTTCCGCTCCGCCCGCTCCACCGCTCACATGCCGCTCACATGCCGCTCATATGTCGTTCATATGTCGTGTCATACGTCTCGGTAGGCGGACCTGATCCTTCTCCTGCCCCGCAACGAGTAAGATACAAACTCGGCGGTTTTTTTGACTCGGCTTGTCGCTGTCACCGCGGCCGGTGAGCGAAGGAGACGGAAGTGGCGAAGCAGGACCGTGCCATTCGCACGCGCAGGGCGATTCTGGCGGCAGCGGCGAAGGTGTTCGAGGAGCGCGGCTACCAGGCGGCCACGATCACGGAGATCCTCACCACGGCGGGGGTCACCAAGGGGGCGCTGTACTTCCACTTCCAGTCCAAGGAGGACCTGGCCCAGGGGGTGCTCAGCGAGCAGGATCAGCAGATGGTCGTGCCCGACCGGCCCTCCAAGGTCCAGCAGCTCGCGGACGTGATCCTGCTGCACGCCCACCGCCTGCAGACCGACCCCATGGTCCGCGCCGGTGTACGGCTGTCCCTGGACCAGCAGGCCAAGGGCCTCGACCGCAGCGGGCCCTTCCTGCACTGGGGGGAGATAATCGGGGACCTCCTGGAGAAGGCCCAGGCCCAGGGCGAGCTGCTGCCCCATGTCGTGCCGTCCGAGACCGCCGATGTCATCGTGGGCTCCTTCGCCGGGGTCCAGGCGATGTCACAGGCCCTCAGCAACTACAAGGACCTGCCCGACCGGATCTGCGCCCTGCTGCGCCACCTCCTGCCCAGTGTGACGCTGGCTCCCGCGCTCGCCGCGGTGGACCTCTCCCCCGGCCGGGGGGCAGCGGTCTTCGCGGAGCTGGCGGAGAGCCTCGACCAGGAGGAGTTGCCCGCCAAGGCGGCCGGCTAGAGGGCGGCCCCGGGCGGCTGCCCCGGCTAGAGGAGGGCCGCGGGCCGGAGCGCCGCATCGCAGATGCGGGAGCACGCTCCGGCCGGTCCCAGGTACTCGGTCAGCACGCCGCCCAGTTCCCCGCTGTCCGGCGTCCAGGCGATGTAGCCGTCGGGCCGTACCAGCAACGCGGCGCACGGCAGGGCGGCGGTCGGCGCGCAGCGCACCACGCGCAGTGCCTGCGCCCAGCCGCGCGCCGTCTCCGCGTAGCCGCTTCCCCCCTCGCCGGAGAGCAGGAGCAGCAGCTTGCCCTCCCGCAGCAGCTCCACCACGTCCGTGGAGCCGTCCGCCGTGGTGAGGCCGACGTTGTAGAGAAATGTTCCTTCCCAGGAGGAGCGGGATCTGGTGCGTGACGGGAGCACGGTGTCCTGGGCGCTGATCATGGCGCCGAGGTAGTCGTTGCCCTGACCGGAGTCCAGCAGCCCGCCGATCAGCTGCCGCACCGGGTCGAGTCCGGGGTCCGGGCGCATCAGCGCCACCTGGGCCCGGGTGTTGTCGATGACCCGCTGGGCGGCGGGCCGGCGTTCCAGGTCGTAGGTGTCGAGCAGCCCGTCGCCGGCCGTCCCGCGCACGGCGAGCGCCAGCTTCCAGCCCAGGTTGAGGGCGTCCAGCAGACCGGTGCTCAGTCCCTGGCCCCCGACCGGGAAGTGCACATGGGCGGCGTCCCCGGCCAGGAACACCCGTCCCGCGCGGTAGGAGCGGGCGAGCCGGGCGAAGTCGCTGAACCGGCTCAGCCAGCGGGACGCCGTCATCGCGATGTCGCGTCCGGCGATCCATGTGGCCTCCCGGCTGAACTCCTCCATGGTGAGCGGCCGGTGGCGGTCGGTGCCGGCCCGGGCGGCACTGAGCGTACGAAGGTGCGTCATGCCGTCGGGACCGTCCTTGGCGATGATCCATCCCCGGGGGGTGCGGTGCCAGCCCACCGGAACGGCGTGCCGCTCCTCAAGGCGCACCAGTCCCATGAGCGCCAAGACGGTCGCCGGGAACGTGTCCGAGGCGATCCCCGCCCATGCGCGGACCGTGCCGCGCGCGCCGTCGGCGCCCACCGCGTAGGCCGCCGTGTACGTGTCCCTCCCCCCGGGACCCTCGACATCGACCCGCACGCCGTCGTCGTCCTGGACGAGGCCGGTCACCGCGTGCTCGCGCAGTATGCGCACGCCCTCCTTATGCGCCCTCGCCTCGAACATCCGCTCCAGCCGGGCCTGGGGCACCTTCAGGATGGGGCGGGGCTCGGTGGCGGGTGCCGTGATGGACAGCCCCGGCATGCCCGCGAAGTGGAAGGGCATCGTGACCTCGCCCGCCGGGGCGTCGGGGCCCTGGTCGCAGAGGGTGGCCTCCACGTCGTAGCCGCGCCTGGCGAGACACTGTGCCGTCCGGGCGTGGAGCGTGGTGGCCTTGGGCCTCTCGGAAACGGCGGCCCTCGTCTCGAAGACCAGCGTGTCGACACCGCGGCCGGCCAGTTCGGCGGCGACGAGCATGCCGACCGGCCCTCCCCCGACGACGATCACCTGCGCGTCCGTCCGGTTGCCCATGTCTCGCCCTCCCCGTTGTGTCCCGTTGTCTTCCCGTTGTGTCTCCCGGCCGCCTCGGCCGCGCCAGGACGGTGCGTCACCGCACGACGTGGTCGGTGAAAAACGTGATCAGTGAAGAACCTGGTCGGTGAAAGTCAGTGAAGAGTCAGTGAGGAAATGCCCGGCCCCGGCTCCGGGGCGGGTCCACCCCAGGTCCGGGAGACAGGCGGAACACACCGGACCGTGGGCTCCGCATCCTGTATCCGCGGGGCCGCCTCCCCGGCCAAAGCCCGTGTGCCCGCCGCCCGGCGAACCGGTGGCAGCGGCCGGGCGCTACCGGCCCTGGGAGAGTCCGGCCCGATTCCGTGGATTCCCGGCCGTGCGCTGCGCGCGTGCCCTCCGAAGCGCTCGTCGGCACGGAAGTGCCGTCCTGGTCGTCCGCATGGCGCTCTGTTCCCCCGTTGTCGAGTCATGATCCCTGAGGCCGTGGGCCTCAGCTCTCACCGATCGCTCATCAGCGCATACGCCGCGTGTACACGAAAAATATACCGGGTAGACGGTTCTTTACAAGGGTGTGCGGCAGATCGCGCCCCCGGAGACGGCGTGCCTGGAGCGGCAGCGCCCTTCCTGTTCCCGTGCCGCCGACGACGGCGGCCCGCCCTCCCGCATGTCCGGTCCTGTGCCCCCCTGCCGTCCGGCACGCCGGGGCGCGGACCGACGGCCTCGGCCAGGGCGGCGACGGGATATCAGACCGTGGGGTCGGTGTCGTAGCCGTGCGGCCCGGCGAGGTCCACGGAGCGCTGTGTTCCGGCGGTCCGGGATGCCCGGGCCGGCGGCTCGACCGTGACTCGACCGTCACTCAAGTCCCAGCCGATGCAATGGTTCCCCGTCCTCCCCGGGTGTCGTCGGCGACTCCGGCCGGAGCAGACAGCAACTATCCGAGGAGCCGTCACAATGGTCCGCGCCACGAGCACGGAGACGCGCCGTGAGAAGACGGCGGAGCAGGAGGGCCAGTCGCAGCGCCGCTGGGCGGTGCTGGGCGTCCTGGGCGTCGCCTCGTTCTTCGACGGCCTGGACGCCAACATCGTGGCGGTCTCCCTCCCCAGCATCCAGCGGGATCTCGGCACCGGCTTCGCCACGGCGCAGTGGGCCGTGGCGGGGTACTCCCTGGCCACCGCGGTCCTGCTGATCACCGGTGGACGGCTCGGCGACCTCCACGGCACCAAGCGCGTCTTCCTGGCCGGCCTGGGGGGCTTCACCCTGTTCTCGGGGGTGTGCGCCCTGGCGGTCACGGCGGAGATGCTGGTGGCCGGCCGGGTCGGCCAGGGCGCCATGGCCGCGCTGATGCTGCCGCAGGCCATGGCGGTCACCAAACGGCATTTCCAGCCGCAGGAGTGGGGGCTGGCCTCCGCGGTGACAGGGGTCGCCATCACCGCGGGCAGCATCGGCGGCCCGGTGGTCGGAGGGTTCCTCACCGATCTCGACCTGTTCGGCACGGGCTGGCGCGCGGTGTTCTGGATCAATGTGCCGGTCGGTGCGGTCACCCTGGTCTGCGGGGCCCGGGTGCTGTCGGAGGGAAGGGCGCAGCAGCGGCCGATGCTGGACCTGCCCAGTACCGCGCTGGTGACGGCCGCGTCGCTGGGCCTGATGTACCCCCTGGTCCAAGGGCGCGAGCACGGGTGGCCGTCCTGGACCCCGGTGATGCTGGCCGTCGCGGCGGGGCTGTGGCTGCTGTTCGCGGTCCGCCAGCGGCGCTGTGCCGGAAAGGGCAGGGAACCGCTCGTCCCGCCGTCCCTGTTCCGCCTGCCCTCCTTCACCGCCGGGCTCGTCACCGCGCTGCTCACCTTCGCCGGGGCGACCTCGTTCACTTTCGTCCTCACCTACTACCTGCAGTTCGGGGCGGCCTGGTCCCCGACGAGGACGGCTCTCGCGGTCGCGGCCGTGCCGCTGGGCATCGCCGCGGTCTTCCAGCTGACGTGGAAGTACGGCCCCCACCGCCCGCGGCTGTTCGTGGCGGCGGGGGCACTGGCCATGGCCGGCGGAACGCTGGCGGCCATGATGCTCGCCCGGTCGGCGGGGACGGAGCCGGGGCTCGTTCCCGTCATGGCGGCGGCCTTCGTCACGGGCATGGGAACCGGTCTGTGCACACCGGTGCTCACCGCGGTGCTGCTCGGCACCCTGCCGCCGCACGACGCGGGCGCCGGGGCCGGGGTGATCTACGCGACGACCCAGTTCGGCTCCGCCGCCGGAATCGCCGCCATCGGCGCGGTCTTCTTCGGTGTGCTCGCGGGAACGGCCGCTGCCGGGGACGCCTACGCCGACGCCATGGGCGCGGCCCTGTGGTGCGTCCTCGGGGTGTTCCTGCTCGTGGCGGCCATGAGCGGATGCCTGCCCCGCCGGGGCGGGACGGCCGACGGCCCGGTCGCACCCCTGTGACCCGTGCGGTGCCCGAACGGATGCGGGAGGAACCACCGGCGGCCCCGGACGAACGGCACGGCCGCCACACGACCGATATCAGCCCTCACCCGATCCTCCCCACGGCACAGTGGGGAAGCGGCCGGCCGAACCGTCCGGGCCGCGCACCGCCCGTCCCGCCGGGCCCGGCCGGTCCGACGGAAGCGGTCCGGCGGGCGCAGCACCACGAGCCCACGGGCGAGCACGCAACACCGAAAAGGAGAACCATGGCTCACATCGCCTTCTTCAACTTTCCCGCGATCGGGCACGTCAACCCGACGCTCGGCGTGGTGGAGGAACTGGTCGCGCGCGGGCACCGGGTGACCTGTACGGCCACGGACCACTTCGTCCCCGCCATCAAGGCCGTGGGAGCGACGCCCGTCCGCTACACGTCCCCCTTCGGGGAGTTCTACCGGAGCCCGTACAACGAGGAGACGATGGCCGGCGAGGGCCTTCGCTGCCTCGAGGAGGCCATCGCGCTCCACGAGCAGGTGAGCGGCTACTACGGGGACGACCGTCCCGATGTCGTCGTGCACGACTTCATGGCGTGGGGCGCACGTTTCTACGCCGCGCAGCACAGCCTTCCCGCGGTGCGGCTCTTCCCGTCGTACGGAGTGAGCGAGACCTTCAACATCTCGGAGAAGTTCCCCCTCGCCGCTCCGGACGACCCCAAGGTGCTGGAGATGGCCCAGAAGCTGGTGGAGCTGCTGCCCAGCTTCAACCTCCCGCCCGACATCGGCGCCTTCATGGGGCACGTGGAGAAGCTCGGCATCATCTTCCTCCCCCGTGAGTTCCACTTCGACGGCGACACCTTCGACGACCGCTTCGTGTTCGCCGGCCCCTGCCTCGGCGACCGCTCGGCCTTCCAGGGGTCCTGGGAGCCCGCTTCGGCGGACCGGCCGGTGCTGCTGATCTCCCTGGGCACCGCCGCCACCGGCTGGCCGGAGTTCTTCCCCCTCGCCCTCGAGGCGTTCGGCGACTCCGAGTGGCATGTGGTCATGGCCGTGGGCGACCACATCGACCCGGCCGACCTGAAGTCGATTCCGGCCAACTTCGAGGTACGGCGCCATGTGCCGCAGCTCGACGTCCTGCAGCACGCCCGCGTCTTCCTGACCCACGCCGGCATGAACAGCACCATGGAGTCGCTCTACTACGGCGTCCCCATGGTCGCCGTGCCGCAGATGAACGAGCAGCGGGCCAACGCGGTGCGCGTCGAGGAACTCGGCCTGGGCCGCCATCTGCCTCGCGAGGAGGTCACCGTCGAGAGCCTGCGTCAGGCGGTGGACTCGGTGGCCGCGGACAGCGGCATCGCTGAGCGCGTGCAGCGGATGCGGGACGACATGCGCAAGGTGAACGGCCCGGCCGTCGCCGCCGGGGCCATCGAGAAGTACCTGGCCTCCCTCTCCTGAGGACGCCCCACCGCAGGGCCCGCGCCGCCGGTGCACGCCGGCGGCGCGGGCCCTGCACCCTTCGGGGCCGGATCGACGCGAGGTCGAGTCCGCGTCGAGGAAGGAGAGGGAGAGTCGTTGCCGGCCACCGGCACGCGGCGCTGCCCGCACCCGCCGGAGGGGGACAGCCCGTCGTCGCCGAGTTGGAGTGAGACGTGACAGACACCGCGCACGGGGCGGTCAGACTGCCCACCCAGCGTCCATCCGCCTTCGACCCTCCCGCCGAGCTGTCCGAACTGCGGGAGAAGTGCCCCATCACACGGATGGAGTTCCCGGACGGTCACCTGGGATGGCTGGTGACCGACCACGCGTCCGTGCGGTCGCTCCTGGCCGACCCCCGTTTCAGCGCCCGGCAGGAGCTGCACCACCACGCACCGTTCGACCACCCGTTCGGCAAGGAGCCGATCCAGCCCGCGGAACCCGGCTTCTTCATCGGGATGGACGACCCCGAGCACAGCCGCTACCGCCGTCTGGTGGCCGGCCAGTTCACCAAGCGCCGCATCGCCCAGCTGGCCCCGCGTGTCGAGGAGATCGCCGAGTCCTGCCTGGACGCGATGGAGCGCAAGGGGACGCGTGAGGCCGACCTGGTGGCGGAGTACGCGCAGCCGATACCCGCCCGGGTGATCTGCGAGCTGCTCGGCGTGCCGCTCACGGACGAGGAGCGCTTCCAGGGGGCGATACGCCAGTTCTTCCACCTGAGTTCAAGCGCGCAGGAGTCACGGGACGCCTATCTGGCGATCCTGCGCTACCTGGCCGAGCTGGTCACGCGCAAGCGCGACGACCCCGGTGACGACCTGCTCAGCGGTCTCATCGCCCGGGGCGAGCTGGACGACCGGGAACTCGCCACCATCTCGCTGCTGCTGCTGGTCGCCGGCTACGAGACCACCGCCAACATGATCAGCCTCGGGGCCTTCGCCCTGCTCACCCACCCCGACCAGCTGGCCCTGGTGCGCGAGGACGAGGCGGTGGCGGAGAACGCCGTCGAGGAGCTGCTGCGCTACCTGCCCCTCTTCCGCTCCGGCGGCATGCGCACCGCCCTGCAGGACACCGAGGTCAAGGGGCAGCAGGTCAAGGCGGGGGAATGCCTGGTGCTGTCCCTGTCCGCCGCCAACCGGGACCCCGCACGGTTCGGCGAGGACGCCGACCGCCTGAACGTGCGCAGAACCGCCACCGGGCACGTGGCCTTCGGCCACGGAGCCCATCAGTGCCTCGGCAGCCAGCTGGCCCGCCTCGAGATGCGGATCGCCTACACCTCGCTGCTGCGGCGCTTTCCGTCCCTGCGTCTGGCGGTGCCGCCCCAGGACGTGCCGCTGCGGGACGACATGACGATTCACGGAGCGCACCGGCTGCCGATCACCTGGTGACCTGGTGGCCTGGTGGCCTCCTGACCTTCCTGGCCCTCCCGCTCCTCTCTCCCTTTCCGCCCCTTCCGCCTCCGCCCCGTGTCTGGACCGGGACGGAGGCGGATCCGTGTCCGCGACCGGAGCGAGCGCCCCGGCCTCGGGCGGGACATGCCGGGACCCGTGCCGGGCAGCAGATCCGCAGCACCGCACAACACACCAGTTGGGAGCCCCGTGCGGCCTCGGACACCGGCGGGAGCCGGGCCCTCGTACGCCCCGGGCCGCGCGGACAACCCCCTGGCATCTCGGTGGATGACGCAGAGCAGGTCCAGCCGGAACGACACAGAGCCGTCCGCCCGGAGCGTGCTCGTCCCGGTGTGCGCTCGTCGGCAACAAGTTCACCGCGCATCAGCAATTCTGACGCCTGGTCAGCAACTTTCCCCCACACCGCAGTTGCCCGTTCAGGTCCAGGACACCGCTCAGCACTCCCCCCGGCACCGGCCGGCAGAAAGAGCCGTTCCGGCACCGCCCTGCACTCTTCGCGGGCATCGATTCATGGCGGGATACCGGCCGCTCGCTGGACTCCGCCTCAAGGCCCGCTGGAAGTACATTGACTGGAAAAAAGGCAAGTTTTACTTTCTCTAAACGTCAGCCAAAAAGTCTTGCCGCAGGCTCCGCATGGCCACCGGATCCATTGTCCGGCGAGAACGCGCACAGCTTTCATGTCTGTCGCAGGGGGAAACCCGGAGTGATCAACGTATTCCAGCCCTCGCTCGGCGAGGAGGAACTCCGCGCCGTGGCCGAGGTGTTCGCCGACAACTGGCCCGGGCACGGCCGACGCACCAAGGAATTCGAAAGGGCTTTCGCTCGTCACATAGACGTCGATCCGGACCACGTCATTTTCATCAATTCCTGCACATCGGGTCTCTTCCTCACCGCGGATGTGCTGGATCTGGGCCCCGGGGACGACGTCGTGCTGCCCTCGGCCGGCTTCGTGGCCGCCGCCAACGCGATCGCCGCGTCGGGTGCGCGTCCGGTGTTCTGCGACGTCGACCCCCGCACCCTCAACCCGAGCGTCGCGCACGTCGAACAGGCGCTCACACCGCGGACGAAGGCGGTGCTGGTGCTCCACTACGGGGGATATCCCGGCGAGGTCGCCGACATCGCACGGCTGTGCCGGCGGCGCGGCATCACCCTCGTCGAGGACACCGCCTGCGCCGTGGCCTCCCGTGTCGGGGACACCGCCTGCGGCACCTTCGGGGACATCGCCGTATGGAGCTTCGACTCCGCCAAGGTCCTGGTCACGGGCGACGGCGGCATGCTGTACGCGCGCGATCCCGAAACGGCGCGCAAAGCCCGCGAACTCGCCTACCACGGCCTGGAGCACGACAGCGGATTCGCCGCCGCCCGGGTCTCCGAACGCTGGTGGGAAATCAACGTCCGGTCCTTCGGGCGCCGTGTGGTGGGAAACGACCTCACGGCCGCGATCGGAGCGGTGCAGCTGCGCAGACTCCCGGAAATCGTCGAGCGCCGCAGGGAAATCGCACATCTCTACGACCGTCTTCTCGCCGGTATCGACGAGGTGCTGACTCCTCCTGCCCTTCCGGTGGGGCATGTCTCGACCCATTACTTCTACTGGGTTCAAATGGACCCGCGGATCCGCGACGGCGTGGCCGCCGACCTGCTGGACGAGGGAATCTACACGACTTTCCGGTATCCGCCGCTGCACAAGGTCCCCGCCTACGGCGCGCAGGACCTGGAACTCCCGGGCGTCGAGTCGGCCGCGGAGCGCACCCTGCTGCTCCCCCTGCACCAGGGGCTCGACGACACCGACGTCCACACCGTGGCCGCCGCACTGCGCAAGGCGGTGGAGCGGCGGACGGCCCGGCGGCACAGCCGCCCGTGACGCCCTCCGGTGGCTCCTCCGACACACGCACCGAAAGGACACGACCGTGAAGGCCCTGGTCCCGGCAGGCGGAACGGGAACCCGTCTGCGCCCCCTGAGCCACTCACTGCCCAAAGCCCTGATACCCGTCGCCAACAAGCCGGTCCTCCAGCACATTCTGGAGAGCATCCGCGATCTGGGGGTGACCGAGATCGGCGTCGTCGTCGGACACGGGGACACGGACATCGCCGAGGCGGTGGGCGACGGCTCACGGTACGGGGTGGAACTCACCTGGATCCGCCAGGACAGGCCGCGGGGACTGGCGCACTGCGTCCGCATCGCCCGCTCCTACCTCGGCGACAGCGACTTCGTGATGTACCTGGGCGACAACATGCTCCCCGACGGGGTGGGCGACATCGCGGCGGAGTTCGCCACCACGCGTCCGGCCGCCCAGCTGGTGGTGAGCCGGGTCCCCGACCCCCGGGCCTTCGGCGTCGCCGAGGTGGACGGCGACGGACGGGTGGTCCGGCTGGCCGAGAAGCCCGCGCGGCCGCGCAGCGACCTCGCCCTGACCGGGGTGTACTTCTTCACCCCGGCCATCCACCGGGCCGTCTGGAGCATCACCCCCAGCGCCCGCGGCGAACTGGAGATCACCGACGCCGTCCAGCTGCTGGTCGACCAGGGGCACGACGTCCGGGCCGGCCGCTACCAGGGCTACTGGAAGGACACGGGCAGGGCCGAGGACGTCCTGGAGTGCAACCGGCACGTCCTCGCCTCCCTGCGCCCGCGGATCACCGGAGATGTGGGCGAGGAGTGCGAGGTGACCGGCCCCGTGGTGATCGAGGAGGGGGCGAAGGTGACCCGGTCACGGATCGTCGGCCCGGCCGTCATCGGGGCGAACGCCGTCGTCGAGGACAGCCATGTCGGCCCGAACGTGTGCATCGCCGCCGGCTGCACCCTGCGCGACGTCCGGCTGTCCGACTCGCTCACCCTGGACGGCGCCGTGCTCAGCGGCGTGAACGACCTGCACGGATCCATCATCGGCCGTCATGCCACGGTCGTCACGCCGGGCAGGAGCACGGCGCGGCACCGGCTGGTGGTGGGCGACCACACCCGCATCGAGGTCGCTTGACTTCCTCCCCCGCCTGAAGGCGGGGGATTCCAGCGGTCGCCCGCTGGGGTTCCTGCTTCGCCGACGACCGCCTTGTCCGGGAGGACTCCCGTTGAGGTCTTACACCGTCTCCACAGGCAGACGCCGCCGGCCCGGCGGCCAGGATGGTGCATGCCGCGTTCACGTCGCGGTCGTGCACGGTGCCGCAGCCGCAGGTCCACTCGCGGACGTTCAGCGGCAGCTTGCCGCGGACCGTGCCGCAGGCCCCGCACAGCCTGGAGCTGGGAAACCACCGGTCGATCACGACCAGGTCGCGCCCGTACCAGGCGCACTTGTACTCCAGCATCGAGCGCAGCTGCGTCCAGGCCGCATCCGAGATGGCGCGCGCCAGCGTGTGGTTCTTCAGCAGGGTGCGGACGGTGAGGTCCTCGATCACGACCGTTTGGTTCTCACGGACGAGCCGAGTGGTCAGCTTGTGCAGAAAGTCGCGGCGCCGGTCGGTGATCCGCGCGTGGATACGGGCCACCTTCCGGCGGGCCTTCTCGCGGTTGGCCGAGCCCTTCTGCTTGCGCGACAGGGCCCGCTGCGCGCGGGACAGGCGGGCGCGGTCACGGCGCTCATGCTTCGGGTTGGTGATCTTCTCCCCGGTGGACAGCGTCAGCAGACAGGTGATCCCGGCGTCGATACCGACCGCCGCTGTGGTGGCCGGCGCGGGGGTGAGGGTGTCCTCGCACAGCAGGGAGACGAACCAGCGGCCCGCGCTGTCGCGGGAGACCGTCACCGTCGTCGGCTCCGCCCCGTCGGGCAGGGGACGCGACCAGCGGATGTCCAGCGGCCCGGCCATTTTCGCCAGCGTCAGCTGCCCGTCACGCCAGGTGAACGCGCTGCGGGTGTACTCGGCCGACACCCGCGACTTCTTCCGCGACTTGAACCGCGGATACTTCGCCCGCCTGGCGAAGAAGCCGGTGAACGCCGCCTGCAGATGGCGCAGCGCCTGCTGAAGCGGCACCGAGGACACCTCATTCAGGAAGGCCAGTTCCTCGGTCTTCTTCCACGCCGTCGGCATCGCCGACGACTGCACGTAGGAGATCCGCCGCTGCTCGCGGTACCAGGCCCGCGTGCGCTCTTCCAGCGTGTTGTACGTGCGCTCTTCCAGCGCCTTGTTGTACACGAGGCGGACGCAGCCGAACGTGCGCAGCAGCTGGGCTGCCTGCTCGTCCGTGGGATAGAAGCGGTACCTGAACGCCCGCTTGACCCACCGCGTCACACCTCACACCCTATCGGTTTCCGTGTGAGCAACGGCTGTCAGCCACTGGCCGCAGACGTCGAATCGCCCTGGCGGCGATTCGCCTTTCCGTGCCCCGCTCCGCGGGAGCTTCGTTTCTCCCCCGCAAGCGGGAGGTGCCCCCACCCCGGTCCGAAGGCCGGGGTATCCACGAAGGAGATCCGATGAGGATCCTGGTCACCGGCGCCGCCGGCTTCATCGGATCGCACTATGCGCGCACTCTGCTCGCCAACGGCTACCGGGGGTGCGAGGGAGCCCGGGTCACCGTGCTGGACCGGCTCAGCTACGCGGGGAACCGCGCGAACCTGCCTGTCTCCCACCCGCGTCTGGAATTCGTCCACGGCGACGTCTGCGACCGGACGCTGCTGCGCGAACTGCTCCCCGGGCACGACGCGGTGGTGCACTTCGCCGCCGAGTCGCACGTCGACCGCTCCCTGGAGTCGGCGGACGAGTTCATGCGGAGCAACGTCGTCGGCACGCAGAGCCTGCTGGAGGCGTGCCGGCTGACGGGGGTGACACGGGTGGTGCACGTGTCGACCGACGAGGTGTACGGCTCGATCCGCGAAGGCTCCTGGACGGAGCGGCACCCGCCGGCCCCCAGGTCCCCCTACGCCGCCTCCAAGGCCGCCTCCGCCCTGGTCGCCCTCTCCTACCGGCACAGCCACGGGCTGGAGGTCTCCGTCACCCGCGGCTGCAACACCTACGGCCCCTACCAGCACCCGGAGAAGCTGATCCCGCGGTTCGTCACCAACCTGCTGGAGGGCATCCCGGTCCCCCTCTACGGGGACGGGCGGAACGTCCGGCAGTGGATGCACGTGGAGGACCACTGCCGGGCCGTCCACCTGGTCCTGACCGGCGGGCGCGCCGGAGAGATCTACAACGTGGGCGGGGGCAGCGAGCGGACCAATCTGGCGGTGACCGAGCGGCTGCTGGAGCTGTGCGGCGCGGACTCGTCGATGATCCGCACGGTCGCCGACCGCAAGGGGCACGACCTGCGCTACGCGCTGGACGGCACCAAGATCCGCGAGGAACTGGGCTTCGTTCCCCGGGTTCCCTTCGACCGCGGACTGCAGGAGACCGTCGCCTGGTACCGCGCTCACCCCGACTGGTGGCGGCGGGCCAAGTACGCGACGACGGACACCGAGGAAAGGGCCCGGAGATGAGCGAGAGCAGGGCACTGGTCCTGGAGGCGGCCAGGAAGTACCACCTGGAGCAGGAGGGGAAGGCGGAGTTCGTCCCCGGCGTCACCGAGATCTGGCCCTCGGGCGCGGTCCTGGACGCGGACGACCGGCTGGCGCTGGTGGAGGCCGCCCTCGACCTGGGAATCGCCGCGGGGGAGCGCAGCAGGAGGTTCGAGTCCCGTTTCGCCCGGCTGCTCGGCCGCCGCAAAGCCCATCTGACGAACTCCGGTTCCTCGGCCAACCTCCTGGCCCTCACGGCGCTGACCTCGCCCGCGCTGGGCGACCGGAGGCTCCGGCCCGGGGACGAGGTGATCACGGTTGCGGCGGGTTTTCCGACCACCGTCAACCCCATCGTGCAGAACGGGCTGGTCCCGGTCTTCGTCGACCTGGACCTGACGACGTACAACACCACGGCCGACCGGGTCGCCCGGGCCATCGGGCCGAAGACCCGCGCGATCATGATCGCGCATGCGCTGGGCAATCCCTTCGAGGCTTCGGAGATCGCCCAACTCGCCCGGGACCGCGACCTGTTCCTGGTGGAGGACAACTGCGACGCCGTGGGCACGCGGTACGACGGGAAGCTCACCGGGACCTTCGGCGACCTGAGCACCGTCAGCTTCTACCCGGCGCACCACCTGACGACGGGCGAGGGGGGCATGGTGCTCACCGACCGCCCGCACCTGGCGCGGGTGGTGGAGTCACTGCGGGACTGGGGCCGGGACTGCTGGTGCGAACCGGGCAGGAGCAACACCTGTCTGCGGCGCTTCCAGTACCGGATGGGCACCCTTCCGTACGGGTACGACCACAAGTACATCTTCTCCCACGTCGGCTACAACCTTAAGTCCACGGACCTCCAGGCCGCCCTGGGCCTGTCCCAGCTGGACAAGCTGGACGGCTTCGTCGCGGCCAGGCGGCTCAACTGGCAGCGGCTCAGGGAGGGGCTGGACGGAGTCCCGCACCTGCTGCTGCCGGAACCGACCCCCCGGAGCGAGCCGAGCTGGTTCGGCTTCGCCATCACGGTCGCCTCCGACGCCCCCTTCAGCCGGGCGGCGCTCACCGACCACCTGGAGAGCCACCGGATCGGGACGCGGCGGCTGTTCGCCGGCAACCTCACCCGTCAGCCCGCCTACGCGGACCGCCGGTACCGCGTGGCGGGGGACCTGTCCAACAGCGACATCGTCACCGAGCAGACCTTCTGGATCGGCGTCTACCCCGGGATCACCGAGGAGATGACCGACTACATGGTCGCCACGGTCAAGGAGTTCCTGCGGAGCCGCGCATGACCCCCACCACCGCACCGCTGCGCCCGCGCGAGGACACGGAACTGCCCGTCCGTCTCGCCCGCTCGGCCGCGCAGCGGGACTCGGGAGCGTACCTGCGGACGGCCGACGTCCTGGACTGGCTGGCCTCCCGGCGCCGCGCCCACCGGTTCCGCGTCGAGAGGATCCCGTTCAGCGGCCTCGGCGAGTGGGCGTTCGACGGGGTCTCCGGCAACCTCGGGCACCGCAGCGGGCGGTTCTTCACCGTCGAGGGCCTGCGCGTCAGGACCGGGCCGGACGCGGCGGGCGAATGGGAGCAGCCCGTCATCAGGCAGCCGGAGACGGGCATCCTGGGCATCCTCGCGAAGGAGTTCGACGGGGTCCTGCACTGCCTGATGCAGGCGAAGATGGAGCCGGGCAACCCCGGCCTGGTGCAGCTCTCGCCGACCGTACAGGCGACCCGCTCGAACTACACGCGGGCGCACCGGGGTTCACCCGTGCGGTACATCGACTACTTCCTGCGGCGGCCCCTGGACGGGGGCGTACGCGTCCTGGCCGATGTGCTGCAGTCCGAGCACGGCTCGTGGTTCTTCCACAAGTTCAACCGCAACATGCTGGTGGAGACCGACGGCGAGGTGCCCGGGGCGCCGGACTTCTGCTGGCTCACCCTCGGTCAGCTGGGCGAGCTCCTGCGGTACGACAACGTGGTCAACATGGACGCGCGCACGGTGCTGGCCTGCGCTCCGGTGGCGTACGACGAGCGGCACGCCCGGCATCCGGACGCGGAGCTGCTCTCCTGGTTCACCGGCGAGCGGGCCCGGCGCGAGGTGGAGGCCGCTCTCATGCCGCTCAAGGACGTCGCCGGCTGGCGGCGCGGCCCCTGGTCCATCGACCACGAGCAGGGACGCCACTTCTCCGTCGTGGCCGTCTCCGTCGAGGCCGCCAGCCGCGAGGTGGGCGGCTGGAGCCAGCCGCTGATCGAGCCGGTCGGAACGGGGGTCACCGCCTTTCTCGCCCGCCGGTTCGCGGGAGTGCCCCATCTGCTGGTGTGCGCCAGGACCGAAGGCGGCCTCCAGGACGGGGTCGAACTGGGGCCCACCCTGCAGTGCACCCCGCAGAACCACGCCCATCTCCCCCCGTCCGCCCGTCCCCTCTTCCTCGACACCGTGCTGGGGGCCGCTGCTTCCAGGATCCGCTACCAGGCCGTGCACTCCGAGGAGGGCGGCCGGTTCCTGAACGCGCAGAGCCGGTATCTGATCGTCGACTGGGACGAGCAGGACGACGGGGGCGGCCGGGACGCGGATCCCCCGCCCGGATACCGGTGGATGACCCCGGGGCAGCTGGGCATGTTCGCCCGGCACAGCCACTACCTCAATGTGCAGGCCCGCACTCTCCTGGCCTGCCTGACCACGGGGGCGGTGCGGCTGTGACCGCCGGCAGCAGCGGCCGGGCGCCCGTGCGCATGGGCGTCCTCGGCTGCGCCGACATCGCCCGGCGCCGGATGCTCCCCGCCTTCGCCGCGAGCCCGCACACCGAACTGCGCGCCCTCGCCAGCCGGGACGCCGCACGGGCCCGCGGCACCGCACGGCTCTTCGGCTGCCGGCCCGTGCACGGCTACCGCGCCCTGCTGGAGCGGGCGGACGTCGACGCCGTGTACGTGCCGCTGCCCGCCGCCCTGCACGCCACCTGGGTCGAGGCCGCGCTGCGCGCCGGCAAGCACGTGCTCGCCGAGAAGCCCCTCACCACGTCCACGCGGCACACGGCCCGGCTCTTCCGGCTCGCCCGGCAGCGCGGGCTGGCGCTCGTCGAGAACGTCATGTTCGTGCACCACCCCCAGCACGCCGTGGTGCAAAAGCTCGTCGCGGAGGGCAGGATCGGCGAACTGCGCTCCCTGCGGGCCGAGTTCACCATTCCGCGCCGGCCCGACCACGACATCCGCCACCAGGCCGGGCTGGATGGCGGGGCGCTGTGGGACACCGGTGTCTACCCGGTGCGCGCGGCCCTGCACCTGCTGGGGCCGCAGCTGGAGGCCGTCGGCACGGTGCTGACCCACGACCCCGCCCTGGGCGTCGACACCCATGGCGCGGCACTGCTGCGCACCCCCTCCGGGGTCACCGCGCACCTCTCCTTCGGCCTGGACCACGGCTACCGCTCCGTCTACGAGCTGTGCGGCAGCGCGGGCCGCATCACCGTGGACCGGGCCTTCACTCCCGCCGCGGACCATCCGCCCCTGGTGCGGATCGAGACCGGCACGGAGCGCACGGATCTGCGCCTGGATCCGTACGACCAGGTCGCCGGGAGCGTGTCCGCCTTCGCCGCCGCGGTCGCGGCGGGCGGTGCGCCGAGCCGCCCCAGTCTGCTTCAGGCCGGGCTCCTGGCCGCACTGCGCGCCGCGGCCGCGCCGCCGCCCCCGAGGGCGCCGCGGACCCCGGCGCACCCTCCCAGTCCCCTCGGCCGTTCCCGGCCCTGACCCGACCCGAGGAGTCGCAATGCGTGTGCTGTTCGTCATGGTTCCGCTGGCGAGCCATGTCTATCCCAACGTCTCCCTCGCCCACGCCCTGCAGGCGGCCGGGCACGAGGTCCGCTTCGCCTCCAAGCCGGGAGCGGAGGACGTCATCACCGGCAGCGGCATCCACGCGGTCACCGTGGGCTGCTCCGCGGAGGAGGACCATGTGGACGAGGGCGACGTGCCGCTCGACGCCCTCGCCATCGACCCCCGGGACGGCGAGAGCTGGCGCTCGGTGCGCCGCTATCTGGTGCCGCGGCTCGTCTCCGCGTACTTCCGCTCCGACGACGGCAGCGGCCGGGGCGGGGTCGTGGACGACCTCGTCGCCTACTGCACGCAGTGGCGGCCGGACCTGGTCGTCTGGGACCCGGCCTTCCCGGCGGCCTCCATCGCGGCACGTGCCTGCGGCGCCGCNNGGTGCGGCACAAGACCCTGGAGGAGATCGGCGACGGCGGCGCGGTGCCCGAGCGCGATCCCCTGGTCGCCGCGATGATGCCCTCCCTCGAGCGTCACGGCGTCCCCTTCGGGGAGGACCTGATCCTGGGCCAGTGGAGCCTGGACCCCGTTCCGGAGGGGGCCCGTCTGCCCGTTCCCGGCCACACCTACCTCCCGATGCGCATCACCCCCTACACCGGGGCCGCCGTGGAGCCGGAATGGCTGCGGACCCCGCCCT
>NZ_MUME01000084.1 GCF_002155915.1 Streptomyces thermovulgaris
GCGAGCAGGGCGGGGCGGCGGGCGCGCAGCCAGTTCTCGGCGGCCCGGGGGGTCGGGAAGCGCAGCGCCGGCGGCAGGCTCTTGAGCCTCTCGCGGGTCTCGGGGCTGTCGGTCTCCGTGATCGCCCGGCAGGACTGCAGCAGCCGTACCATCCGCTCCAGCATCCGGGCGCGGGCCAGCTGCAGTTCGGCGGGGCGGTCGTGGCGCTCGGCGAGGGCCCGCAGCAGCGGGTGCAGACAGCCGGGGAGCTCGTAGCACGGCAGCGGCGTGGGCAGGGGCCGCAGCAGGCCGAGGGCGGCGAAGTCGTCGAGGACGACACGGGCGTCCTCGACCGAGCAGCCGGCGAGCGCGGAGGCGATGTGCGGGTCGACGTCTCCGGCCGGGGCGAGGGCGAGCAGCCGCAGCATCCGGGCGGCCGGGCCCGGCAGGGTGGCGTGCACGAGCCGCAGCACCCGGGCGAGCGCGGGGCCCTCGTCGGTGTCGGCGTGCAGCTGTCCGGCGAGGTCGGCGACGGCGGCCTTGGGGTGGGCGGCCAGCCAGCCTCCGGCCAGGGTGAGCGCGGCGGGCTGGCCCTGGCAGATCTCGACCAGGCTCTCGGCGGCGCGCGGGTCGACGGTGATGCGCACCGGGTCGATGTGCTGGGCCACCAGCTCCACGGCGGACTTGGTGTCCAGGCCGCCGAGCGTGCAGGGGCGGACGTCCGCGATCCCGGTGAGCGGGCCCCGGGAGACGGCGACGAGCAGGCAGTCGGCGTTGTCGGGCAGCAGTGCGTCGACCTGCCCGGCGCCGGCCGCGTCGTCGAGCAGCAGCAGCGCCCGGCGCTCGGCGAGCGCGTCCCGCAGGGTCCCGGTCAGTTCGTCCTCGTCGGCGCCGGGCGGGGCGGGCAGGCCGAGGGCGGCCAGCAGCTCGCGGGCGGCGCGCTCGACCGGCACGGGGGTGCCGTCGGGCTCGGTGAGCCGGGCGCGCAGCACGCCGTCGGGGTAGTCGTCCGCGACCTGCCGCACGAGCTCCTCGGCGAGCGCCGTACGGCCGGAGCCGGGCCTGCCCGCGATCAGCAGGACGCGTGCGCGGGGGGCCTTGCGCCCGGAGAGGGTGTCGAGCCCGGCCCGTTCGATGTCGGCGCGCAGCTCCTTCAACTCCCGTGTGCGGCCCAGGAAGGAGCTGCCGGCGGCCGCGGGGAACCGGTCTCGTCCGGACGGGATCACCCCGCCTGCGTCCACCGCCTGGTCCGTCACGGGCCACACTCCCGTCCCACCGCACACGCAAGCCCGCCGGGACTCCGGTCCGGGCGCTGTCCAGAGCCTAGTTCACGCTCCGCGATCTCCCGGAAAAACCACGACGGGCAGGTCGCCCGACCGGATCAGACGATGGTCGCACCGCAGTGGCTCCCGGCCCGGCGGGCCGCCCTCCGGGCCCGGCCGTGCTCCGGCCGTGTTCCTGTCGTGCCCGGGCCGTGCGCGGGACCCGGTGCCCACCGGGACCCGGTGCCCAGGACCCGGTGCTCAGGACTCGAAGGGGCGTGCCGGCCAGGGGGCCTCCGCCGGGCGGAGTGCCTCGAGGCCGTCGCCCTGGCGTGCGGCGACCAGGGAGAGGACGCCCACGACCAGGCAGTTGTTGTGCAGCTCGCCCGCGAGCACGCCGCGGACCAGCTCGTCGACCGGCACACGCGCGAGCTCCATGTCGGTCTCCTCGTGCTCCGCCGCGAAGCGCGCGCCCTCCACCTCGGACAGCCCCCGGGCGAGGAAGATCCGTACGGCCTCGTCGCAACCGCCGGGGGTGGTGTACACATCGGTCAGCACCCGCCAGTCCTCGGCCTTGACGTGGGCCTCCTCGTACAGCTCGCGCTGGGCGGCGTGCAGCGGGTTCTCGCCGGGCACGTCGAGCAGGCCGGCCGGGATCTCCCACAGCCGCTGCCGCACCGGGTGGCGGTACTGGCGGATCACCAGCACCCGGTCCTCGTCGTCGAGGGCGAGGACGGCCACGGACCCGGGGTGGACCTGGTAGTCGCGGCGGGCCACGGATCCGTCGGGCATGACCACGTCGTCGGTGCGGACGGAGGTCTTGTTGCCCACGAAGGGCGTGTCCGTCGCCCGGATCTCCCACTCCTCCGGAGTGTCCCTGATCGTCATGCCCTGTCCCTCCGACCTCGCGACGTGCACCGCGGACGCACAGCCGAAGCGGGGGTGCCCACCGCTGAGGGAACGCACCCCCGCAACCGTACGACCGGGTGTGTTACTTGGACTTCTTCTGCTCGTTCTTCCGCTCGATCGCGGCCTTCACGAGGCCCGCGAACAGCGGGTGCGGGCGCGTCGGGCGCGACCGCAGCTCCGGGTGCGCCTGGGTGGCGACCAGGTAGGGGTGGACCTCGCGCGGGTACTCCACGAACTCGACGAGCTTGCCGTCCGGGGAGGTGCCGGAGAAGACGAGACCCGCCTTCTTCTCCAGCTCCGTGCGGTAGGCGTTGTTCACCTCGTAGCGGTGGCGGTGCCGCTCCTCGACGTACTCCTTGCCGTCGTAGACCTCGCGCACGAGCGAGCCCTCGGCCAGCTTGGCCGGGTACATGCCGAGCCGCATGGTGCCGCCCATGTCGCCCTCGCCGGAGACGATGTCCAGCTGCTCGGCCATGGTGGAGATCACCGGGTGGGCGGTGGCCGGGTCGAACTCGGTGGAGTTGGCGTCCGGGATGCCCGCGAGGTTGCGCGCGGCCTCGATCACGACGCACTGCAGGCCCAGGCACAGGCCCAGCAGCGGGATCCGGTTCTCCCGGGCGTAGCGGATCGCGCCGACCTTGCCCAGCACACCGCGGTCGCCGAAGCCGCCCGGGACGCAGATGCCGTCGACGTCGGCGAGCTGCTCCTCGGCGCCCGCCGGGGTCCTGCAGTCGTCCGAGGTGACCCACTTGATCTTCACCCGGGCCCGGTTGGCGAAGCCGCCCGCGCGCAGCGCCTCGGTCACCGACAGATAGGCGTCGGGCAGGTCGATGTACTTGCCGACCAGGGCGAGGGTGACCTCTTCCCGGGGGTTGTGGACGCGGTCCAGCAGATCGTCCCAGGTCGTCCAGTCCACGTCCCGGAAGGGCAGGTCGAGCTTGCGCACCACATAGGCGTCCAGGCCCTCGGAGTGCACGACCTTCGGGATGTCGTAGATCGACCGGGCGTCGGGGCAGGCCACCACGGCGGCCTCGTCGACGTCGCACATCAGGGAGATCTTGCGCTTGATCGCGGTGGGCACCTCGCGGTCGCAGCGCAGCACGATCGCGTCCGGCTGCACACCGATGTTGCGCAGGGCGGCCACCGAGTGCTGGGTCGGCTTGGTCTTCAGCTCGCCGGAGGGGCCGATGTAGGGCAGCAGCGAGATGTGCACCACGAACACGTTGTCCCGGCCGACCTCGTGACGGACCTGGCGGACGGTCTCCAGGAACGGCAGCGACTCGATGTCGCCGACCGTGCCGCCCACCTCGGTGATCACGACGTCCACCTCGTCGGTGGCCATGCGGCGGATGCGGTGCTTGATCTCGTTGGTGATGTGCGGGATGACCTGCACGGTGTCGCCCAGGTACTCGCCGCGCCGCTCCTTGGCGATCACCGAGGAGTACACCTGGCCGGTGGTGACGTTGGCGCTGCCGTCCAGGTCCCGGTCGAGGAAGCGCTCGTAGTGACCGATGTCCAGGTCGGTCTCCGCCCCGTCGTTGGTGACGAACACCTCACCGTGCTGGAAGGGGTTCATCGTGCCCGGGTCGACGTTCAGGTACGGGTCGAGCTTCTGCATCACGACCCGCAGTCCACGGGCCTTGAGCAGCATGCCGAGGCTCGATGCGGTCAGGCCCTTGCCGAGGGAGGAGGCGACACCTCCGGTGACGAAGATGTGCTTGGTCGTCGTGAATTTGGACGGCATGGCCAAGAGAGGGCTCCCGTGGTCGCGGTTGGTCGTGCGGTACGGCGGTCCGGCCCGGGGAACCCGGAAGATCCGGCTGAGGTGCCGTCGCTGCGGTTCGGGGGTTTCGAGCCCACCGGTCCACGGGCTACCAGGGTATCAGCGCCGGGCGGGCGTGGCTCACGGCCACGTTCCGCACCCCTTCCGACACGGGTACGTACCACACACGGGGCTCTCAGCCATGGCTCACTCATTCAGCGCATGCGGGTTGCCGGGAGCGGCACGCAGATCATCTACATGCGTCGTATCCTGCTCGGACACTCACTGAGGAGCCCGGCCGGCAACACGGCACCACCCCCGCCCGTAATGCCCCGGAAACAACGAAAGCTCGTCAGTTCGTTGAGCAGGAGTTGTCGGTCCGCCCCCCGTGGTTGACCGGCGCGCTGCCCGCTCAATGCGCTTTACAACCACCCCTTGACCGCACTAGCGACAGCCCCTTCGTGGGGTGTGACGTGGCCGTTCGACTGGAGTTGCACGTGGCCGGGCGTATCGAAGACTACGCACTCATCGGAGACATGCAGACCGCTGCGCTGGTCTGCCGGGACGGGACAGTGGACTGGCTGTGCCTGCCCCGCTTCGACTCGCATGCCATCTTCGCCGGCCTGCTGGGCACCGAGGACCACGGCTTCTGGCGACTCGGTCCCGCCCACCCGGCCGGCAGCGAGCCTCCCGCGGCGACCCGGCGCACCTACCGCGGCGACTCGCTGATCCTGGAGTCCGAGTGGGACACCCCGCGCGGCACGGTCCGCGTGACCGATTTCATGCCCCCGCGCGACGGTGCGCCCCAGCTGATCCGTATCGTGGAGGGGGTCTCGGGCCGGGTCCCGATGCAGTCCGCGCTGCGCATGCGCTTCTCCTACGGCCGGATCGTGCCGTGGGTGCACCGGCGCAACGGGCGCACGGTGGCGGTGGCGGGTCCGGACTCCGTGTGGTTCGACACACCGGCGAGGACCTACGGCAAATCGCTGACCACATACGCGGACTTCACGGTCGTGGCAGGTGAGCGGGTCACCTTCACGCTCTCCTGGCAGCCCTCGCACAAGGAGGCGCCGCCGCTGCCGGAGCCGGAGCAGTCCCTGGAGGCGACGGAGGAGTTCTGGCGCGAGTGGGTGGGGCACTGTACGTACCACGGCCCCTACCGCGAGGCCGTGATCCGTTCCCTGATCACCCTCAAGGCCCTGACGTACGCCCCCACGGGGGGCATCGTCGCGGCCCCCACCACCTCCCTGCCGGAGGACATCGGCGGCGTACGCAACTGGGACTACCGCTACACCTGGCTGCGGGACGCGGCGATCACCCTGTCCTCGCTGCTGCGCACCGGCTACCGCGAGGAGGCCCGTGCCTGGCGCGAGTGGCTGCTGCGGGCGGTCGCCGGCGACCCCGAGAACCTGCAGATCATGTACGGCATCGCCGGTGAGCGCGAGCTCGGCGAGGCGGAGCTGGAGTGGCTGCCCGGCTACGAGAACTCCGCGCCGGTCCGGGTCGGCAACGGTGCCGCGCACCAGCTCCAGCTGGACGTCTACGGCGAGATCATCGAGGCGCTGCACCTGGCCCACATGACGGGGCTGGCCCGCAACGACTACGCCTCCCTGCTCCAGCTCAAACTCATCGAGTACCTGGAGAAGCACTGGCAGGAGCCCGACGAGGGCATCTGGGAAGTGCGCGGTCCGCGCCGCCACTTCGTGCACTCCAAGGTCATGGCGTGGGTCGCCGTCGACCGGACCATCAAGCTCATCGAGTCCGGCGACGCGGACGGCCCGCTGGAGCGGTGGAAGAAGCTGCGCGACGAGATCCACCGGGACGTGTGCGAGAAGGGCTACGACAAGGAGCGCAACACCTTCACGCAGTCCTACGGCTCCCGGGAGCTGGACGCGTCCTTGCTGCTCATCCCGCAGGTGGGCTTCCTGCCGCCGGACGACAAGCGGGTGATCGGCACCATCGAGGCCATCCAGCGCGAGCTGTCCACCCCGGACGGCTTCATCCTGCGCTACCAGACCGCCGGCGACAACGCGGGCGTCGACGGCCTGCCCGGCGACGAGGGCGCCTTCCTCGCCTGCTCGTTCTGGATGGCCGACGACCTGGCGATGATCGGCCGTGTGGAGGAGGCCCGCAAGCTCTTCACGAAGCTGCTGTCCCTCAGGAACGACCTCGGGCTGCTGGCCGAGGAGTGGGACCCGAGACTGCAGCGCCAGGTGGGCAACTTCCCGCAGGCCTTCAGTCACGTTCCCCTGATCGACACGGCCCTGCGTCTGACGGCGAGCGGCGCGTACGGCGGCTGAGGCCGCGCGGGTCCCGGTGCCGGGGCGGTCGTGTCCCCTCCCGGTGCCGGGCGGCCGTGTCCCCCGTGTCCCTCTTGGTGCCAAACGCACCCGGGGCACCCCTGCCCGGGAGGCTCGAACGGCTCGGCGGCCCGGGGTCCGAGGGCGCGGGGAGTCGTTCCCCGCGTCCGCGGGCAGGCACGCCGCCGCGCGGTCGCCCGGCCCGGGGTCCCCGGACGCCCCGGGGCCCCGGGCTGCCGCAGCACCGCGGGCCCGGGTAGCGTCCGCTTCCATGGACCGCAGCTTCAACCCGGAGGGCACCGGCATCACCGTTCAGCGGGCCCTCGAACTGCCCGGTCTGCGCAGCGGCCTGCCCGAGGTCGTGGCCGGTGCCGACCGGCTCGACCGCACCGTCCGCTGGGTGCACACCGGGGAGGTCCCCAACATCGCCTCTCTGCTCAAGGGCGGCGAACTCCTCCTGACCACCGGTTACGGCGTCGGCACCCGCCCCGCCGACCAGCGGGCCTTCGTCCGCACCCTCGCCGAGCGCGGCATCGCGGCCCTCGTCGTGGAGCTGGGGTCCCGCTTCACCCGGCTGCCCTCCGCCCTCGTCGAGACCGCCCGCAGCGCCGGTCTCCCGCTCGTCCAGCTGCACCGCGAGGTGCCGTTCGTGACGGTCACCGAGGAGATCCACACGGAGATCGTCAACGGCCACTACGCGCTGCTCCAGCGGGCCGAGGAGGTGCACCGCCGCTGCACCCGGGCGCTGCTCGACGGCGGCGGGGTGCCCCAGGTGCTGGTCGTCCTGGCCGACTTCTGCGGCAACCCCGTCTTCCTGGAGACCGCCGAGGGGCAGCTGCTGTACGCGGCCGGCTCCGGTCCCGAGGGCGCCGACCCGCTGCAGGTCTGGGAGGGGCTGCGCGCCCAGCACAAGGACGCCTCTCCCCCGGCCGGTTCGGTCCTCGTGGACGTCCCCGGCGGCAGCCCCGGCACCGGCTCGGTGCGCGCCCGGCTGGTGATGCTGCCGGTGCGCTCGCCCCTGGCCCCGGTGCACCGGATGGCGGCCGAGCGGACGGCGGGCATTCTGGCCGTGGTGCTGATGCACGCCCGTCAGGAGGAGGAGCTGGCGGCGCGTGGCCGCGGCGACTTCCTCACCGATCTCGCCGAGGGCCGCATCGCCGCCGAGGCCGCCCCCGCCCAGGCCCGTGTGCTCGGCTTCAAGCCGGGCAACGGCCCGCTGCTGCCCGTCGTGATGCGCCCGGGCGACACGCTCGCGTCCGCCGGGGGCACCGCGGGTCCGCGTCCGGCCTCCGGCGGCGGAAGCTGGGCGGTGCTGGCCCGTGCGGTCGCCGAGGAGCTGGCCTCGGTGGGGGCGCCGGTGCTGCTGGGCGTACGGCCCCTGGAGGGCCGGGTGCTGCTGCTGGCCGGGCTGCGCTCGGAGGCGGAGCGGCCGGCGGTCGCGGACCGGGTGGCGGCGGCCCTGCGGGCGGGTGCGGAGCGTGCGGGGATGCGCCGGCCGGGCGGGCAGCTGCCGGTGGTGGTCGTCGGGATGGCGGGGGGCTGGGCGACGGTCCCGGCGGGGCTGAGGCATGCGGCCGAGGCGGCGACGGCGGCGCTGGGGCTGCCGGACCGGCCCTGGTACGACGCCCGCCGTCTGGACATCGACCTGCTGCTGTGGCGGCTGCGCGGCCATCCGGACCTGGCGGCCTTCGTGGACCGTGCGATCGGTCCGCTGGTGGACCACGACCGCCGTTCGAAGCCGCCGCTGCTGCCCACCCTCCAGGCGTATCTGGCGAACGCGGGCCGCAAGGCGGAGACGGCGCGCGAGCTGCATCTGAACCGGCAGACGCTCTACAACCGCCTCGCCCGGATCGGGGAACTGCTGGGCACCGACCTCGACGATCCGCAGACGGTGCTGGCGCTGAGCCTGGCCCTGCAGGCCCGCCGGCACGTCCCCTGACCGGCCGTTTGCCGGCCGGCCGCTTCCTGACGGAGCGTCAGTTCGGCGGCCAGGGCCGGGTCAGCTCGTCGTAGACGCTGAGCACCTGGGCGACCGTCTCGTCCTCGGTGGGCCAGGTGGCGGCCTGCCGTGCGCCCATCTCCCGCAGCTCCTCCCGGCGTTCGGGGTCGTCGAGCAGCCGTGCGACGGCATCGGCGAAGGCCGCCGCGTCCTGGTCCGGGACCAGTTCGGCCGCGTCGCCCACGAGTTCGGTGATGCCGTCCGTGCGCACGGCGACGAGCGGCACGCGCGCGTGCAGTGCCTCCTGGGCGAGGATCGAGCGGGCCTCCCTGCTGCGGGGCAGCAGGGCCACGTCGGCCGCCGTCAGCAGCTCGCCGGTGTCCTCGCGCCGCCCGAGGAGCCGGACGGGCAGTTCCTCGTCCTCGATCCGCTGCTGCAGCAGGGGGCGCAACGGCCCCTCGCCCGCGACGAGGACCAGCGGCACGGGGTCCAGCAGGCGCCAGGCGCGGGCGGCGTCCAGCAGCAGCTCGTGGCCGCGGTCCGGCTCCAGGGGGGCGGACGCGAGGAGCAGCGGGCGGCCCAGGGCGCCGAGTTCGGCCCGCACCTTGGAGCGCGAGCGGTCCGGGTGCTCGTCCCCGGTGGCCGGCCGGGGCGCCGCGACGGCGGCGAGCCGTGCGTCCCGGGCGCCCCGGCGGCGGGCCCGGTCGACGAGTCCGAAGCTGGTGCCGAGCACGACGGTGGCGGCCCTCACCACCCGGCGCTCCAGCAGCCGCAGCAGATGCGCGCGGGCCCCTTCGGCGTGCGCGTAGTTGTGCCAGGTGACCACCAGGGGGGTGTTCCGGCCGCTGAGCGCGAGCGCCGCCCGGAAGGAGGCGTGCAGCCCGTGTGCGTGCACCAGGTCGGCGTCGGCGCAGACCGTGCGCAGCGTGGCCACGGACACCGGGTCGCTGCTGCGGGGCACGTGCACGTGCTGGGCGCCGACGTCGGTGAAGCCGTAGGCGCGGTCGGCCTCGAGGGGAGCGCACACCGTGACCCGCACGCCCCTGGCCACCAGCCCGGCGGCCAGCGACCGTACGTGCGCGCTGCTGCCGGCGTTGCCTCCGCCCAGCACCTGCACGGTGCGCAGCGGGGACTGACCGTGCGGTGTGCGGCGGCTCACGGGGCTCACGGGGCCGGGCTCCTGGTTCGGCGTCGGACGATCACGGGAACGATCACGGGAAACGGACGGAAGGTCGTACAGAAGGTATCGAGCCGAGGAGCCGGACCGCGCGTTCTTGTCCGGCGTACCGCCCCGGCTCCAAGGATGCCCGTACGGAAGGGTCACTCGTACGAGTGAAATCGCGGGCGTGGCGCTTCCTTCCTCTCGATTCTGCCTGCTTCCGCCCGTCCGCCGTTCCGCCGGGCACGGCGGGGACTGCGGCCGTGGCCGGGAGTACCGGCGCGCAGGGCTCGAAGGGCGCAGGCGATCAGGTCGGTGCGCCCGTTGCATGCGACGGCGGCCACGGCGTGGATTACGCCTGGGGCGTGCGCCCCCTGCGCGTCGCCGCATTGTGCGCCCCCTGTTTTCCCGGTCGGGCCGCGGCTCCTCGGCCGGGCCGCCGCGGCGCCGCACTCCCGTCCGGCGGGCCGGCCCGCAACGCCACCGGCCGTGCCGGGCGTGCCGGCCGCCCGCCGGACGGGGACGGCCGGGTCAGCCGTCCGCCTGGGCCGTGGCGAGCAGTTCCTCGGCGTGGGCCCGGGCCGTCTCCGAGTCCTCCTGGCCCGCCAGCATCCGGGACAGCTCCCGGATGCGCTCCTCGCCCTCGAGCACCCTCACCCCGGAACGGGTCACCGAGCCGTCGCTGGTCTTCTCGACCAGCAGCTGCCGGTCGGCGAAGGCGGCGACCTGGGGCAGATGGGTCACCACGACGACCTGGGCGGTCTTCGCCAGCCGGGCCAGACGCCGCCCGATCTCCACCGCGGCCTTGCCGCCGACGCCCGCGTCCACCTCGTCGAACAGGTAGGTCGGCACCGGGTCCGTCCCCGCGAAGACCACCTCGACGGCCAGCATCACGCGCGACAGCTCACCGCCGGAGGCGCCCTTGGCGATCGGCCGCGGCGGCGCGCCGGGGTGCGGGGCGAGCAGCAGCTCGACCTCGTCGACGCCGGTCGGCCCGTAGGCGACCGTCCGGCCGCCCACCTCGATGCCCTCGGGGTCCTCGGTCTGCCGGACGGCGAACGACACGCGCGCGTGCGGCATGGCCAGCGAGGCCAGCTCGGCGGTCACGGCGGCGGCGAACCGCTCCGCGGCCTTCGTCCGGGCGTCCGTCAGGGCCTGGGCGAGCGCGCCCAGTTCGGTGCGCAGCGCGTCCCGCTCGGCGGTCAGCTCCTCGATCCGCTCGTCGTCGGAGTCCAGCTCCGCCAGCCGGGCGGCGCTCCGCTCGGCCCAGGCGAGCACGGCGTTCACGTCCTCGCCGTACTTGCGGGTCAGCGCGCCGAGCGCGGCCCGCCGTTCCTCCACCGCCGCCAGCCGCAGCGGGTCGGCGTCCAGGTTGTCGACGTATCCCGCCAGCTCCCCGGCCACGTCGCCGAGCAGGATGCCGATCTCGCCGATGCGGTCGGCGAGCGCGGCCAGCACCGGATCGTGCGACCGCACGGCCTCCAGCGCCCGCTGGGCGCCCGCGACGAGGGTGGCCGCGTCGATGCCCTCGGGGTCCTCCGGGCTGGCCGCCAGAGCGGCGTGCGCGGCCGTCGCGGCGGAGGACAGCGCCTCGGCGTGTCCCAGCCGCTCCGCCTCCTCGGCCAGCTCCGCGTCCTCCCCGGCGCGCGGCTCGACCGCGGCGATCTCCTCGAGGCCGTAGCGCAGCATGTCGGCCTCCTGGGCCCGCTCACGCGCGCGTGTGGTGATCTCCTCCAGCTCCGCGGAGACCGCCTTCAGCCGCCGGTAGGTCTCGGCGTACTGCGCCAGGGGCACGGCGACCTCGTCGCCCGCGTACCGGTCGAGGGCCTGCCGCTGCCGGGACGGCTTCAGCAGCCCCTGCTGGTCGGACTGTCCGTGCACGGCCACCAGGTCGTCGGCGAGCTCGGCGAGCAGGCCCACGGGCACGCTCCGCCCGCCCAGGTGCGCCCGGGAGCGTCCCTCGGCGGAAACGGTACGGCTGATCAGCAGCGCCCCGTCGTCGAGCTCGGCGCCCGCCTCCTCGGCCCGTGCGGTGACGGAGGCGTCCGCGGGCACGGTGATCCGTCCCTCCACGATCGCCTTGTCCGCCCCGACCCGTACCAGTGCCGGATCCGCACGTCCGCCCAGCAGCAGTCCCAGGCTGGTGACGACCATGGTCTTGCCGGCGCCCGTCTCGCCCGTCACGGCGGTGAATCCGGGCGACAGCTCGACAACGGCGTCGTCGATCACTCCGAGCGACCGTATACGCATCTCCTCCAACACGTCCTTGACCATACGAGGTCGAAAGCGGAGAGCGCACGCAGGCCACCCATGTCGTCCACTGCCGTCCGCACGAGGCCCGCGGAACCCTCGGAATCCGCGGAGAGCAGCTCGCCGAAGGGGCGCGGGCCGCACCGGCGGGAGCCCCGCCACGCGGGCGCGCCCTCCCCCCTCGCGAACCGGGAGGCACCGGCGGCGGATCTCGCGGACCGCTAGGGCTTGTCTGGCAAATGATTTTGGTGGGGTGTGCGGAGCCAGAGGATGAGTGACGCAAGGTGGAGTCCGGCCCGGTAGCGGGCGGCCAGTTTGTCGAAGCGG
>NZ_MUME01000085.1:0-14572 GCF_002155915.1 Streptomyces thermovulgaris
CGACCACTCCGCCCCGAACGCTCCCCCCTTCCGTCCAGACCCGCCCAGATTCCCGTTCAGACCCGAGCGGCCGACAGGCCCCGACCCGGAGGTGTGATCCCCGCATGCCCACGACGCCGTACGAGGAGACCGCGGACACCCGGCCCCGGGTGCGCCGTGACGTGCTGTACACCGAGACGCCGGGCGGCGTGATCTTCCACAACGCCGACGGGGGCTTCCAGCTCAAGTCCCCGTCCGCCTACCGGTTCGCCACTCTCCTCGTCCCGCACCTGGACGGGAGCCGGACCGTGGCGGAGATCTGCGCGGGCTTCAAGGAGCCGCAGAAGGCGATGGTGGGCAGCCTGGTCAAGGCGCTCTACGCCCGTGGGTTCGCCCGCCCCGTGCCGGACCCCGCCCCGGAGGGAGCGGGCGCGTCCGTGGAGCCGGCGGTCGCCGCCCGCTTCGCGCAGCAGATCGCGTACATCGACCACTACGTCGACGGCGCCGAGAGCAGGTTCGCCGCGTTCCGCGGCACCCGTGCGGCCGTGCTCGGCGACGGTCAGGTCGCCCGCTGGTGCGCGCTCTCCCTGATCCGCAACGGCTGCGCCTTCGTCGGCGTGGAGGCCGCTCTGGCCGAGGGTCCGGCCACCGCCGCGGACTTCGCCGCGCTCCGGGCCGAGGCGGCGGAGCTCACCGCGCAGGGCAGCCCGGCCGAGGTGGCGGTGCTGCCCGGCGCCGGGGCCGGTGCGGCGGGCGACTGGAGCGCGTACGAGGGGTACGACGTGGTGGTCGCCGCCTGTGGCCGCGACGCGTTCCGGACCGCGGTCTCCCTGCTCGGCCAGGGCGTTCCGGAGGGCCGTTTCCTGCTGCCCGCCTGGACCTTCGGCAACCGGGCGGTGGTCGGACCGGTCAGCACCCCGGACGGCGAGGGCTGTCTGGCCTGTGCGGCGCTGCGGCTCGGTGCGACGGGGGACGACGCGGCGGTCGCGGCCGAGCTGTGGAGCGGTCTGGCCCTGGGCGGTGCGTCCGGTCCCGGGCCGCGCGGCCCGCTCGCCGCGATGCTCGGCAATCTGCTCGGCTACGAGGTGTTCCGGCTGGTCACCAAGGCGCTGCCGGCCGAGACCCGGGGGCAGGTGCTGCTCCAGGACATGGCCTCCTTCGACGTGCTGGCGGAGCGGCTGCTGCCCCATCCGCGCTGTCCGTTCTGCCGGGCCCGGTCCGCCGCCTCCGGAGCCGCCGCCCTCGAGCCCGTCGACCTGTCCGCGGCCCCCGAGCGGCCCGCCTTCCACCCGGCCGTCGCCGCCGCCCCGGACGACGCCGCGACCGAGGGACCGCTCGCCGCGCTCGACCGCCGTGCCGTCGCGCTCCGGCCGTCCGTCGGGGTCTTCACCCGCTACGCGGACGAACCGGTCACCCAGACCCCGCTGAAGGTCGGTGCCGTGGAGGTCGGGCTGGGTGCGGCCGGCACCCGGACCGTCGTCGCGTTCGACGTCCATCACACCGCGGGCGCCCGGCTGCGGGCCCTCAACGCCGCCGCCGAGGTCTACGCCGAGTACGTGGTGCCCGCGTCCCCGGTCCCGGACGACGTCCTTCGCGCGGACCGCTCGGGCACGCCGCCGAAGGTGGACCCGGACGCGCTGACCACGGCCACCGGTGCCGGGGGCGATCCGGTCGCCTCCTGGGCCCTGGCCACGTCGCTGCTGACCAAGGAGCCGGTCCTGGTGCCGGCCGGTGCCGTACGGCCCTTCGGGCCGGACAACCAGGACCGCCGGTTCGAGCCGTCCCGTGCCGGGGCCGGCGCGGGCGACGGCCTGCCGGAGGCCGCGGCGGCCGGTCTGCTGTCCGCGCTCGCCCATGACGCGTTGCAGCGGTCCGTGCGCGGGGCCGGGCGGACCGCGGTGATCCCCCGGGCCGTGTTCGACGACGACCCCGAGGCCACCTTCCTGCTGCGTTCCGCCGGGCATCTGGAGCTGGACGTCGAGCTCCTCGACCTCGGGGAGGCGGAGCGCACCGGGGTGTCCGTGGTGCTGGCCAGGACCCGGCCTGCCGGGTCGGGCGAGCCGTGCCGCTGGGCCGTCGGCGCCGCCCTGGACCGGACGGCCGCGGCCACCGACGCCCTGCGCGACCTGCTCGGCACGGTCCAGCTCGCCGCGGAGGGGGTGCTGGGCGACCCCGACACCGGTGATGCGCTGCTGGCCGACCTGGACGCCGCCCTGATACCGGTCACGGCGCAGGACGAGGGCGAGGGTGCCTCGGGCCGGCCCGCGGTGGGCTGGACGGACGTCCTGGAGCGGCTGGCCGCCGCGGGACGGGACGCCCTCGTCGTGCCCACGCACGCCGCCGATCTGCCCGCCGCCGGCATCCACACCGTCCGGGTCCTGCTCACCAAGGCGGCCGGCGATGACCGCTGATCTCGTCGAGACCGCCGTCGGCGGGGCCGAGGAGCCACGGCGCGCGGCGTGCCGTCTCTTCGCCGAGGAGCTCCGCCGTGCCCTGGCGGAACTGCCGTCCGCGCCGGGCCGTGAGATCCCCGGTGTCACGGTCCTCGCCCTGGGTGTACGGGACGCCTTCACCGCCCCCGCCCCTGCCTCCGCTCCCGCCTGTGGCCCTGCCTCCGCCTCCGTCGAGGACGGCTCCTCCACCGAGGACGGCTCCTCCGGCTCCCCCGAGGGTGCCTCGCAGGACACGCTCCCCGTGCACCTGTACGGCCGGCAGGTGATGGTCGGCCCCTGGCCCGCGCGGGGGCGGGCCGGCTGCGGCACGTGCCTGCGGCGCCGCTGGCAGGCGGTGCGCTCGGTCGCCCTGCGGGAGGGCCTCGAACTGCGCGGGGGCACCCGGGAGGCGGGGCCCTGGCCCTACCGGGTGCCGTTCGCCGCCCAGGCCGTCGCCGCGCTGATCGCCCGGCTCGCCGCGGCTCCCCCGGACACCGGGCGGCCGTTCCCCGACGTGTGGCTGGTGGACCTGGAGCATCTGACGGTCCGTCACCATCCGCTGGTGCCCGAGCCGGACTGCCCCGACTGCGGCGCCCCGCGGCCGATGACCGCCGAGTCGGCCGCTCTCGTCCTGCGGCCCGCGCCCAAATACCGGCCGGGTGTCGCCAGGGTCCGGCCGCTGGAGGCGTACGGCCTTCCGGTGGACGCGTTCGCCAACCCCCACTGGGGGGCCGTGGGGCCGTCGGTGGTGTGCGACGTCACCTCGCCGACCACCTCGGCCACCGTGGGCTGTTTCTCCAGCCGCTCCGGCGAGTATCTGCGGGAGACGTTCTGGGGCGGTCATGCCGACTCGTACCGTGCCAGCACCCTGATCGGTCTGCTGGAGGGGCTCGAGCGCTTCGCCGGGATGCGTGCCCGGGGCCGTTCCCTCACCCTGACCGCCTCCCTGAACGATCTCGGGCCGGACGCCGTCGACCCGCGTGAGACCGGCCTGTACACGGACGACTTCCACCGGGCCAACCCCTGGGTGCCGCCGTTCACCCCGGACCGTCCGATTCCCTGGGTGTGGGGCTGGTCGCTGCGGGACGCGCGTCCCCGGCCCGTCCCGGAGGTCCTGGCCTACTACCACAAGCCCGGGATCGAGCACCGGTTCGTCCAGGAGAGCTCCAACGGCTGTGCCTCCGGGGGCAGTCTGGAGGAGGCCGTGCTCGGCGGCCTGATGGAGGTCCTGGAGCGGGACGCCTTCCTGCTCGCCTGGCACGGGATGCAGCCGCTGCCCGAGATCGACCCGATGACCAGCGCCGATCCGCGCACCCGGGTCATGGTGGAGCGACTGGCCATGTACGGGTACCGGGCCCGGTTCTTCGACACCCGGATCACCTTCCCCGTCCCCGTGGTCACCGCGGTCGCCGAGCGGTTCGACGGCGGTCTGGCCCGGATGTGCTTCGGGGCGGGGGCCGCCCTGGACCCGGAGGCCGCGCTCGCCGCGGCCCTGTGCGAGATCGCCACCGACTCGGTGCAGCTTCTGCAGCGGTTCCGGCGCAACGAGGCCGCATACCGCGCCATGGCCGAGGACTTCGAGAAGATCACCAGTCTGCACGACCATCCGCTGGTCTACGCGGTGCCGGAGATGGGCCGCCACGCCGACTTCCTGCTCCGTCCGCCCTCGCCCCCCGAGCCGGTGGGCGTGGCCGATCTGCGCTGGGACCGTGCGGACGGCTCCGGTCCGGACGTACGGGACGACCTGCTCGCCGCGGTGGACGCCGTGACCTCCGCCGGGTTCGACGTGGTGGTCGTCGACCAGACCGCGCCCGAGCAGCGCGCGCTCGGTCTGCACACCGTGAAGGTGCTGGTGCCCGAGCTGCTCCCGCTCGACTTCGGCTGGACGCGGCAGCGGGCCCGGCACATGCCCCGGATGCGCACCGCGCTGCGCGAGGCGGGCCTGCGGCAGGAGGACCTGACCGAGGCCGATCTCAACCCCGGCCCGCATCCGTTCCCATGACCGGCCGCCGGCCGATGTGCACGCTCCCGGCGCGGGCGCGCGCAGGCCGAGCCGGCCGAGGACCGGAACGACCACGGACCGGGACAACACAAGACCGAGGAACCGAGGACCGAGGAAAGGGGGATCGTGTGGGGTACGCCCATGAATACGCGCATGCCGTCCTGCACCGCGGCCGTGTCCCGATGGAGCCCACCGATCACGTCGTGAACTGGGCCGACGGCCCGCGCAAGGGCAAGTACTACCCGCACGCCGAGGCGTTCGCCCTGCCCGGCACCGAGGACCTCGCCGACGTCCCCGCGGCGCCGGGCCTGCTGCCCGGTGCCGCCGGGGAGCGGGCCGCCGAGGGCCCGGCCGGGTTCAGCCTTCCGCTGCTGGCGGCGATGCTCAAGGACTCCTACGGGCTGACCGGGCGCCGCCTCGGCATCCAGGCCAACACCGACCTGCCCGGGCTGCCGTTCTACACCCATGCGAACTGGTCGCGGGGCACCGCGGGCGGCGGCGGGCTCTACCCGGTGAGCATCCACTGGGCGTCCGGCCCCTCCGGCCCCCTCACCCCGGGGCTCCACTACTACGACGTCCACCGGCACGCCCTGCAGCGGCTGCTGGCCGGCGACGTCACCGACCGGGTCCGCGACGCGCTGGGCCCGGACACGCCCCCCGAGGCCCTCGACACCGACCAGTACCTGATCCTCGGCATCAAGTACTGGCAGAACTCCTTCAAGTACAACAGCTTCTCGTTCCACGTGGTCTGCACCGATCTCGGCACCCTGGTGCAGACCTGGCGGATCTGGGCCGCCGCCCGGGGGCTGCGGATCTCCCCCGTGCTGTGGTTCGACGAGCCCCGGCTGAACGAGCTGCTCGGCGTGACGGGCGAGGAGGAGACCGTGTTCGCCGTCGTGCCGCTGCACTGGGAGGCGCCGGCGCCCCGCCGGGACACCGGCCGCCCAGGCACCCCGCGCACGGACCCGCGTCACCGGCCCGCCGTCCGGCACCGGGACCTCGAACGCTCCCGCACCCTGCTGGAGTTCGCCGCACTGCGCGCCATGCACCAAGCGACCCTGGAGGGTGCCGCGAACCGGCCCGCCCCCGGCGCGCTGGCCGCCGCCGCGGCCCTCCCCTTCGACACCGGCGGCGGCACCGGTGGCACCGGCAGGGGCACCGGTGCCCGGGTGGCCCTGCCCGCGCCGGTCCTCCCGGACACCGGCGTCCGCCGGGCCCTGCGTAACCGCCGCTCCAGCTTCGGCAGGTTCGACGCCCGGCGCCGGCTCGACAGCGCCCATCTGTCGGCGGTCCTGGCGGCCTGCGCCGAGACCCGGCTGGCCGGTGACACCGACCCGTCCGGCGAGCTCCGGCTCACCCGGCTGTACGCCTTCGTCAACCATGTGGAGGGCGTGGAGCAGGGGGCGTACGCCTACGACCCCGACCGCGGCGAGCTGCGGCTGGTCGCCGCCGGCCCGCAGGGCTCGTTCCTCCAGCGGAACTACTTCCTGGCCAACTACAACCTGGAGCAGGCCGGTGCGGTCCTGGTGCCCACCGTGCGGACCACCGCCGTCCTGGACGCCCTCGGCGACCGCGGCTACCGGCTCGCGCTGGGCACCGTCGGAGCCGTCTCGCAGAGCTTCTATGTGGCGGCCTCCGCCCTGGGCCTGGGCGCCGGTGTGGCGCTGGGCTTCGACAACGTCTCGTTCGTCGAGCGGCTCGGACTGGAGGGCAGCGACGAGGCCCCGCTGCTGATCATGGCCCTCGGTCATGAGCGGCCCGATCCCGCCGACTTCCGCCACGAGATCGCCTGACCCCGAGACCGCCCGACGCCGCGAAGGATTCCCCATGACACCCACAGAGTCCGGCGCCACGGCCACCGGCCCGGGCGCCCTCACGGGCTCCGGGGCGGACACCGGCACCGCCCCGAGGCCCGGCACCGCCCCGGCACAGGATTCCGGCACCCGCTGGGAGCCCGGCAGGCGCTTCGTGCTCCGTGTGGCCGGTCTGCCCATCGAGACCGTGCACGGTCTGCGCTGCCCCGGCACCCGCCGCTGGGCCGACGCCGTACTGGAGGAGGAGGAACGTCTGACGGCCGCCGGAGCGGCCCTCAGCGATCCGCTGCACGCCCTGGTCAAGTCGACGACCACCGGCCCCGACGAGAAGCCCGGCGACACCGCCGTGCGCCGCGGTCTGCTCACCCTGCGGCGGCAGATCTTCAACAACCGGCTGCCGGCCGACCCCGAGGCCGCCGTCCGTCTGGTGACGGAGCTGGACCCGGAGACCGGCCGGCGCGTCGCCCAGTGGCTGCGGGACCGGACCCGCCTGGAAGAGCTCCGGGCCGACGGGGCGGACCTGCTGGCCGGTGAACTCGCGGAAAGCCGCCGCGCATTGCGCGAGGCGCTGGCCGACGACCGGCTGCGCCGCGGCCTGCTGCTCGCCTCGCCCGCCCTCGACGGCCGGCTGGACACCTATCTGCGCGACACCGGCCCGCGGCCGGGCAACCGGCTGCGCAAGATCGAGCGTTCGGCGCTGACCTATCTGTACCGCACGGCCTGCAAGACCAGCCCCTTCAGCACCTTCACCGGCATCGGCCTCGGCACCTTCGCGGGCGATCCGGCGGACGACGGGGCCGCGCTGCACACCGGCGAGGACTGGGTGAGCCATGTACGGCTCAACGTGGTGGTCCTGGCCCGGCTGACCGAACTGATCCTGGCCGACCCCGGGCGGCGCCAGGACCTGCCGGTGGTCCTCTCCCCGGGCTGGGGACGCGACGCCGACCGCATCCGCTACGTGCGCCATGTGACGACCGCGGGCGACGACAGCGCCGCCGTCACCTTCGACGCGGTCCGCGACCGGCTGTTCTTCCTGCGCAGCAGCGGCACCCTGGAACGGCTCCTGGAGTGGCTCGGCGGCCACCGGGCCCCGGTGCGCCACCGGGACCTGGTGGACTGGCTGCACCGTGAGCACGGCGCGGAGCGCGAGGAGTGCGAGCGGTACGCGTCGGCCCTGATGGACCTCGGCATGGTGCAGGTGCCGGTGCTCCGCACGGACGTGCACAGCCGCGACCCGCTGCGCTCCTACCAGGACGCCCTGCGTTCCCTGGGGGCGCCGTGGGCCGACCGGCTGGCCCGTCTGCTGGACGGCCCGGCCGACTGCCTCGCCCGCTACCCCACGGCGGACGTCGCCGAGCGCCGCACCCTGCTGCGCACCCTGCGCGGTCAACTCCTCGACGCCCAGCGGGACCTGGGGGCGGCCGAGCCGACCCTTCCGCAGACCCTGGTGTACGAGGACGTCAGCACGGGCGAGGACCTGGTCTGCGGTCCCGCCGTGCTGGGCGGGGAGACCGGCCGGGCCCTGCGGGCCGTGGAGGGCATCCTGCCGCTGTTCGACCTGACGCTCCCCCAGCGCATCACCCTGCTCGGCTTCTTCATCGCCCGCTACGGCCGGGGCGGACGCTGCGACGACCTGCTCGGTCTGATCCACGACTTCCACGAGGACTTCTTCGACCAGTACATCTCCTTCACCTCCAAGCGGGCCTCCTTCGACGACGACGGCACCTACCGGCCGGAGGAGAACTGGCTCGGGCAGAGCGAGATGAAGACCCTCGACCGGGCCCGCATCCGCTTCCACGAGGGCATGAAGGCCCTGTGGCGGCAGTACGGCGAGACCCAAGGGGCCGACGGGGCCGAGGAGATCGAGCTGCCGGAGGAGCTGCTGGCCGAAACCGCCGAGGAACTCGCGCCGCTCGTCGGCCACTTCGTCCCGCAGAGCCACCATGTGCAGCTGTCCCGGCCTCCCGGCGGCCGGCCGCTGGTCGTCCTCAACAAGTCCTACGGCGGACTGGCCTTCCCCTTCAGCCGGTTCACCCACCTCTACGACGGCACCGGGCCGGACGCGGACCCGAAGGCCCCCGGTCTCAGCGACGCCCTGCGCGAGGAGATGGCGGCCCGCCGGCCGGACGGGGCCGTGTTCGCGGAGGTCACCGGAGGACCGGTCAGCAGCAATCTGAACCTGCACGGCAGGCTGACCGACCACCAGATCGTCTGCCCGGGCGAGACCAGCTCCGTGCCCGAGGAGGCCCGGATCCACCTCGACGACCTCTATGTGGTGCACGACGAGCGGGCCGGCCGCCTGGTGCTCCGCTCCCGCCGTCTCGGCCGTGAGGTCGTACCGGTCTACTTCGGCTATCTCGTGCCGATCGCGCTCCCCGAGATCCCGCGCACCCTGCTCCTCCTCTCCCCCAGCACCATGGCCCCCTTCGACGTGTGGGCGGGGGTGCCCGAGGGCGAGGCCGTGAACGGGGTCACCCGCAGGCCCCGGGTCCGGTGCGGAAACGTGGTGGTCAGCCGCCGCAGCTGGACCATGGACGCAGAGGCCCTGCCGGTCCACCGCCCCGGGGCCGGGGAGGAGGAGCTCTACCTGGAGTGGCAGCGGCTGCGGCGCGCCCACGGCCTGCCCGACCGCTGCTTCGCCACGGTCTTCCACCCCGACCAGGGCCCGATCGGGGCCAAGCCCGTCCACGTCGACTTCGACAGTCCGCTCTGCCTGGCCGCGTTCGACGCCCTGGTGGAGCGCAGACCGGGCACCCGGGTGACCTTCCGGGAGATGCTCCCCGCCGAGGACGGGCTCCATCTCACCTCCCGGCGCGGCCGGCACGTGGCCGAACTCGCCGTGGAGACCTTCACCACCCGTTCCCTGCCGCCGTCCGGACCGGAGGTTGCACCGTCATGCCCGAACTGACCGAACCCGCGTCCTTCCGGCCGGCCCCCGAGGGCGCCCCGCCCTCGCCCTGGCTGGCGCTGCACATCTTCTACGCCGCCAACCCCCAGCCGCTGCTGGTCCACTGCGTCCGCCCGCTGGTCGACCAGCTCACCGAGGACGGACTGCTGTCCGGCTACTTCTTCATCAACTACTGGCTGGAGGGGCCGCATGTGAGGCTGCGTCTGCGTCCGAGCGGTCCCGACGCCGAGCCCGAGGTGCGCCGCCGCGCCGAGGAGGCGATCAGCGCCTTCCTCAAGACCCGTCCCGCCCTCTACGAGGTGGACTCGGGCTTCCTCAAGGACTTCTACAACGCCCTGTTCGACATCGAGTTCCCCGGCGAGGACCGGACCAGGTACATGGGCCCGGACGGCCGGATGAACCTCCGGCCGAACAACTCCTTCTCCTACGAGGTCTACGCCCCCGAGTACGCCAAGTACGGCGGACCGGCCGGGGTGGAGCTCGCCGAGTGGCACTTCCGGCACTCCAGCGACCTGGTCCTGGAGGCGTACCGGAGCATGAACCTGCATCTGCGGACGGTGCTGCTGGGCACCTCCGCCCAGCTGATGATGGTGATGTCGAGCTGCTTCCTTCCCGAGGAGGAACGGCTCGCGGACTACCTGGACGCCTACTACGCCTTCTGGCACCGGCTGTTCCCCGGGACCGGTTTCATCGGCTCCACCGAGTACGAGCAGGCCTACGCGCGCATGGCGCCCTCCCTGGGCGCCCGGTTCGCCCAGCTCAGGCACGCCGTGTCGAGCGGCGACCTGAGCCGGCTGCCGGCGTTCCTGCGCCGCTGGGCCGAGCACTGCCTGGAGCTGCGCGCGAAGGTGGTGGACCTCACCGAGCGCGGTGAACTCGCCTTCCCCGCCTGGGACGGCCCGGCCCGCGAGGACAGCGGCCAGGAGCGCCCCGAGGATCCCGACGCGGCTCCCCTGGTGACCGTCACCCATGTGCCGGCGGTGCTGCCCCGTCTGCTGTCGCCCTATATGCACATGACCAACAACCGGCTGCATGTGACGATCCGGGACGAGGCGTATCTGGCCTACCTCCTGGGCCGGGTCCTGCGCGAGCCGGCCGGCGGACGGCAGGGGGCCTCATGAGCACCACCGACCACTCCGCCGCGGGCCGCCCCGCCACGGACCACTCCGCCACCGGCCGGCCCGGGGCCGGCCGTTCCGCCGCCGACCGGTCCGCCGCCGTGCGCGCCTACCGGCCCGCCCTGCGCCAGGGTGTGCTGATCAGCCCGCCCCTGCTGCGCGGCCCGCGCACCGTCCACCTCATCAAGCACCCGGTCAGCGGCGCCGCGTTCGAGGTCGGTCCCAAGGAGCACTTCGTCATCAGCCGGCTCGACGGCACCCGGAACTTCGACGACCTCGTGTCCGAGTACGCGGCCCGGTTCCGCCGCAGGCTCCCCGAGGAGCAGTGGACCCGGCTGCTCGGCCTGCTCGGCACCCGCGGACTGCTCGCCGGCTCCCCGGATCCCGCGCCGCCCGAGCCGCCCCCGGCCCGCACCGGCACCTTCTGGAAGGGCAGCCGGCGAACCGTCGCCGACGCGCACGCGACCACCGGACGTCTCCACCGCCTGCTGCGTCCGCTGCTGCGCCCCTGGGTTCAGCTGCCGCTGGTGGCCGCCGTCCTGGTGATGACCGTCGCGGTGCTCGCGGATCCGGCGGCGTTCCTCGACGGGACATGGGCCCTGCTGACCCGCCCGGCGGTGCTGATCCCGTTCGCGGTCTTCCTCTGGTTCAGCATCTGTCTGCACGAACTCGCCCATGGCATCGCCGCCCGGCACTACGGCGGTGTGGTCTCCGAGATCGGGCTGCGCTGGCGGTTCCCGGCCGTGATGATGTACTGCACGGTCGACAACTACCTGTTCCTGCCCGGTCTGCGGGCGAAGCTGGTGGTCGCGGCCGCGGGCGCGTACGTCAACCTGCTGCTCCTGCTGCCCTTCGCGCTCTGGTGGGCGCTGCTGGACCCGGCCGACCCGGGCCGTCCGCCGCTCACCGGGATGCTCTTCGTCGGCATCGTGCAGGCCCTGAGCAACCTGGTCCCGCTGCCGCCGCTGGACGGGTACCGGATGCTCGGCCACGCCCTGGGCACCGCCAACCTCGCCCCGGAGACCCGGACCTATCTGGCCCTGCGCCGGCGCGGACGGGATGCCGTGGCCGCCTACCCGCGGCGCGCCCGCCGCCTCTACACCTCCTACGCCGTCGCCTCGGTCGCCCTGGTGCTGCTCGCGGCGGCCGGAGTCTGCACCGTCGTCGTCCTGCTGCTGCTTCAATGACGGCCCGACCCCGAAAGACCACGCAACCGATGAACCCACTCGTGAATGAGGTACCCGCATGAGCTCCACCTCCCCCACCCCCGACCGCACCGGTCAACCGGCCGTCGTGGTCCGCGACGTGACCAAGAGCTACGGCGACCGGCGGGCCGTCGACGGCGTCTCCCTGGAGGTCCGGCGCGGCGAGTTCTTCGGGCTCCTCGGTCCCAACGGGGCCGGGAAGTCCACCCTGGTGGAGATCATGGAGGGGCTGCGCAAGGCCGACTCCGGCTCGGTCACGGTGCTCGGGGAGTCGCCCTGGCCGCGCAACACCCGTCTGCTGCCGCGCATGGGCGTGCAGACCCAGTCCTCGGCCTTCTTCGTGCGGCAGACCGTCCACGAGCATCTGCGCACCGTCGCGGCGCTGTTCGGCGCGGACCGCGAGGCCGTCGACACCACCCTCGAGGCGGTGGGCCTCGGCGGGCAGCACGACGTCCGGGTCGACAGCCTCTCCGGCGGTCAGCGGCAGCGGCTCGCCATCGCCTCCGCGCTGGTCCACGGACCCGAGCTGATCTTCCTCGACGAGCCGACCGCCGCGCTGGACGCCGAGGGCCGCCGCGATCTGTGGGGGGTGCTGCGGGGCCTGAAGGCGGAGGGCCGGACCATCGTGTACACCACGCACCACCTGGACGAGGCGGAGGCGCTCTGCGACCGCGTGGGCATCCTGGTGTCCGGCCGGCTCGTCGTCACCGACGAGCCGCAGAACCTGATCGGAACCTTCGGCGCCGCCAGCCGGCTGCTGGTCCCGCTCGGCCGGATCGACGAGCAGCAGGCCGCGGCCCTCCCCGGCGTGGACGGTGTCACCGTGCAGGGCGGGCACCTCGTCCTGGAGACCCGCGCCACCGGCCGGGTGCTCGCCGCCCTCGATCCCCTCACCGGCCTGGACGGTGTGCAGACCCGCACCCCCAGCCTCGAGGACGTCTACCTCGAGATCACCTCCCGGCAGACCCGGGCCCCCCTCGCCGCGAACACCGCGCGCACCGCGCACGACACGCACGACGCAGACACCACGAACCGCCAGGAGCAGGCATGAGCGCCTACACCGCCCTGACCGCGGCGGGCTACCGCGCCCAGGTCCGGGACAAGACGACCGTCTTCTTCACCTTCGCCTTCCCGCTGATCTTCCTCGTCGTCTTCGGGCTGATCTTCCGCGGCCGGAGCGTCGAGCAGAGCGGCTTCTCCTACCTCTCCTACACCGCCTCCGGGGTGCTCTCCTGGGGCGTGGCCAACGCCGCCGTCTTCGGCATCGGGTTCACGCTGATGCAGTGGCGCGCGGACGACATCCTCCGGATGATCCGCATGTCGCCCGCCCCGCTGTCCGCCGTCATCGGCTCCCGCTACGTCCTCGCCCTGGGCGTGGGGTTCGTGCAGTCGGTCCTGTTCGTCGGGGTGGCGATGCTTCCCGGCTTCGGCCTGGTGCCCTCGTCCCGGTGGCCCCTGCTGATTCCCGTCCTGGTGCTCGGCATCACCACCTTCCTGCTGCTCGGGGTGATCATCGGCAGCATCGCCGACACCCCGGAGTCGGTCGCCGGCATCGCCAACTTCCTGATGCTGCCCATGGCCTTCCTGTCGGGGTCGTTCTTCCCGCTGGACGCCATGCCCGACTGGCTGCAGAAGATCTCGCTGGTCATGCCGCTGCGCTATCTCAACGACGCGGTGGCGGCCGCCCTGACCGGCCGCGGCGACCTGTCCGACATCGGCGTGGGATGTGCCGGGCTCGTCGTGTTCGCCGCGCTCTTCGGGGCCGTCGCGACGCGCACCTTCCGCTGGACGAAGCACTCATGAGCGCCGAAGAGCTCATGGGCACCGCGTCCCGGCTGCTTCCGCAGCCGATGGAGGAGGCCCGCGACACGCTCCAGGCGTTCCTGGACGACCGCTTCGGCGCCGACGCCCCGCGGGTCGTGCCGGTCGGCGCCGTCGACGCGGGGGGCCGGGGCTCCGGGGCCCCGGATCCCTGGGCCGCGGACCGTCCGGGGGCGCTGGTCCACCTCAGTGCCTCGGCGGTCCTGCTCGGCCCCTGGGGCGGCGACGGCAGCGCCCCCGCCTGCGGCCGCTGTCTCGCCGTGCGGTGGCAGCGGCTGCGCAGCCGCAGCGAGCGCAACGCCCTGGAGACCGGCGGCCCCGACGGTCCTCGCCCGGTCGGTGCCTGGCCGCTGCTCACCGACCACGTCCGCGACACCGTGGCCGCGCTGTGCGAGGCCCTGCTGCACGGGCCCCGCCCGGTGCCTCCCGCCGCGCATCCGGCGGACCGCGCCCTGCCCCAGGTGACCCGGCTGGACCTGACGAACCTTCTGGTCAGGACGTTTCCGCTGCTCGCCGACCCGCTCTGCCCCGACTGCGGTCCACGTGCCCGGGCGGCGGACGGCGCCCGGCCGCTCACCCTCTCCTCGCGTCCCAAACCGGACCCCGGCACCTACCGGCTGCGTTCGGCCTTCGCCTACCCGCTGCCCACCGACGCCCTGGCCAACCCGGTCTGCGGCGCCCTGGGGGCCGGCACCTGGACCGACGTCACCTCCTCCACCACCGCCCCGGTGGCCGGCAGTGTGTTCGTCCGGGGATACGCGGGGCTCCACGACGTCACCTGGAGCGGGCAGGAGAACTCCTTCGCCACCAGCCGCCGCCTCGCCTTCCTGGAGGGCCTGGAACGGTACGCGGGCACCCACCGGCGCGGCGGCTCCGCACCGGTCGTCGGCTCCTACGACGAGTTGAGGGCCGATGCGATCGACCCCGCGGTGTGCGGCCTGTACAGCGACGGAACCTACCGCGACGACCCCTTCGTCGAGCCGTTCGACCCGAGCCGGCCCATCCCCTGGGAGTGGGGCTGGTCGCTGCGGGACGACTACAGCATCCCGGTGGCCGGCGACAACTTCGTCTTCGAGTGCTCCAACGGCTGCGCCATCGGCGGCTGCCTGGAGGAGGCGGTCCTGGGCGGCCTGCTCGAACTCGTCGAGCGCGACTCCTTCCTCAACGGCTGGTACGGCGCGGCCCGGCTGCCCCGCATCGACCTGGGGACGGTCGGCAGTCCCACCGCCGTCGCCATGGCCGAGCGAGCCGCCCTCCAGGGCTACGACGTGCATGTCTTCGACAACCGGATCG
>NZ_MUME01000085.1:14621-14805 GCF_002155915.1 Streptomyces thermovulgaris
GAGACCACCGAACGCCGGGCCGAGCTGGAGGCCATGGCCGACGACTTCTCCCTGGTGCGCCATCTGAAGGACCACCCCCAGCTCTACGGGCTGCCCCGCATGGCCGTGCACGCGCGCGAGTACCTGGAGCCGTCCGAGGCCCGCCCCTTCGACGAGGTGTACCGGGACTGGGAGCGCCACGGCC
>NZ_MUME01000086.1 GCF_002155915.1 Streptomyces thermovulgaris
CAGGGCAATACACCTAGGGCTGCTCCCCGCACACGCGGGGATGGCCCCCGGGACCTGGAGAAGATTGCGGAGCGGGTCGGCTGCTCCCCGCACACGCGGGGATGGCCCCGTTCCTGTTCTCGCCTGGGGTAAAGGCGACGACTGCTCCCCGCACACGCGGGGATGGCCCAGAACTCGACCGGTCTTCCTACCTTCGTCGTCGCTGCTCCCCGCACACGCGGGGATGGCCCCCGCCCACGTCCCCGCCAGGAGGCCCGCATGATCTGCTCCCCGCACACGCGGGGATGGCCCCGCTTAGTGTCGACGGGCGCTCGTGTCGGGGGACTGCTCCCCGCACACGCGGGGATGGCCCCGGCGTCCCAGTCTCCGGCGATCTCCCAGCCAGCTGCTCCCCGCACACGCGGGGATGGCCCCCAAACTGCGCTCCGAAAATGGCTCTTGCGATTCTGCTCCCCGCACACGCGGGGATGGCCCCGGACTGCCCTGCCTCGAGGACGTGGAGCAGGGCTGCTCCCCGCACACGCGGGGATGGCCCCGAGGGTCGGCTGCCGGTGGGGCGGGCGGCGCGCTGCTCCCCCACACGCGGGGATGGCCCCTGCACGCCTGGTTCAGCAGCGGACACCCCGGCCTGCTCCCCGCACACGCGGGGATGGCCCCGGGACGGTTCGAAAGACGGCAGGGCCTGGTGCCTGCTCCCCGCACACGCGGGGATGGCCCCGCCGCACCCTGGGCGGCACCCACGACCGCGGTCTGCTCCCCGCACACGCGGGGATGGCCCCATTTCGCGGCCCCGGCCGGGGACGGCCGGGGCCTGCTCCCCGCACACGCGGGGATGGCCCCCCCCTTCCGGATCAGCCCCTCGTCCAGCGCCACCTGCTCCCCGCACACGCGGGGATGGCCCCACCGCCCGGGTGGCCTGGATCTGGTTGCCGTTCTGCTCCCCGCACACGCGGGGATGGCCCCAACGGGAGCACCCCGTACCGGCGGGCCTCCCGCTGCTCCCCGCACACGCGGGGATGGCCCCGGCTCGCTCAGGGTCGAGGCGGTCGATCGGCTCTGCTCCCCGCACACGCGGGGATGACCCCGCATTCTCAACGTTCGTGTAGGTCCCCCATGCCTGCTCCCCGCACACGCGGGGATGGCCCCCAGTCCATGACGGTGAGGGCGTCGTTGTCGTGCTGCTCCCCGCGCACGCGGGGATAGCTCAACCTGCCCGAAACGTTCCGGGCAGCACATGCGCTGCTCCCCGCATACGCGGGGATCCCCAGTGGTGGCTGGCTGCCACTCAAGGCACTGCCCTGCTCACCGCACTCGCGGGGATATCCCGGCCCCGCCGTTTCTCGCAGGGGATAAGGATTCGGCCCGAGGGGAATCACGGCCGAGTGAAAACAACGGGGTACAGGCGGAGTTGGTACCGCAGGTGGGATCGGTTTTGGGATTGGTTTTTGGGTTGGTATCACGCGCGACTGCCCGTCTGGGTACGGGCACTGGTCGTCCTCGCGGCTGGATGGGGCGTCCTTCTCTGCGGTCAGCAGGTCGCCGAAGGGTACAGGGAGACCAGGGTGTACCTCGGTGCGCCGGTCTGCGAGGCCGGGAGTCAGAGGGGGAGCGGGGGCGACGACGAGGCGTGCGTGCGGCGCGAGGCGGGCACGGTGCTCGACCGTCGGAAGGGCGAGCATTGCTCCCACACCTACGACGGGACGAGCGGAGGCAGCACCACGTGTACGCCGTACTACAACGTCAAGGTCCGGTGGCCTGGCCGCACCGCCTGGCTGTCGGTGGATTCGGGGATGTACGACAAGGTCAGGGCGGGCGACCGCGCCGAAGTCCGGCTATGGCAGGGCGAGGTCGTGAAGCTGAAGGTGCGCGGCCGTACCCACTCCTACCTGACTTCCTCGCAGGAGGAGGTCATATGGTGGCTCACGGTGGGCTGCCTGATCCTGGCGACGGGTGCGTGGGGAGCGATCAGCGGGCGGTTCTCGGGCCTCTTCGCCTTCCCCAACTTCGGCTGGCTCTTTGTGGCCCCCGGGGTCGGAGTGCTCGGTTTCCTGGCGTTGTTCGGTGGACCCCTTTGGGTCTGGGGCTTCACGATCCTGTGGACGGGGTTCGCGGTCTTCTGGATCGTGAGCGCCTGGCGGCTTTGACGACGGCCCGCCCGGGCCGGCACCGGTCCACTGCCCGCACTGTCTCTCGGGCATGGCCCGGCGGCCCGGGCGACGGAGCCGAGCCGGGGAGCACCAGGGCCTCGGCCCGCTCACGTCCGTGCGCGGCTCTTTCAGGTTCAGGTCCGCCTGGTGTCCGCCTCGCGGACCATCCGTATGTACCGGTCCCAGTCCCAGTGCGGCCCCGGGTCGGTGTGGTCGGTGCCCGGCACCTCCACGTGGCCGATGATGTGCTTCCGGTCGACGGGGATCTCGTACCGCGCGCAGATCCGGGCCGTCAGGCGTGCCGAGGCGGCGTACATCGCGTCCGTGAAGGACGAGGCGTCGTCGACGAACCCCTCGTGCTCGATGCCGATGCTCCGCTCGTTGTACTCCCGGTTGCCCGCGTGGAAGGCCACGTCCAGCTCGCGGATCATCTGGGTGATGTGCCCGTCCTTGCGGACGATGTAGTGCGCGGCGGCCCCGTGCCCCGGGTCCTGGAAGACCTTCACCGCGCTCGCGTAGCTGCCCTGGGTGACATGGATGACGACCCGGTCTATTCCGTAGTCGTACGGGCGGTCCGCCCGCCGGTAGTTCGACGAGGAGGCGTTGATCCACCGGGCGCCCGCGAAGTCCACCGCGCCTTCCACCCGTGGTTTCTGCGCGCCCGGCATCCGCCACCACAGCCGGGACACCCGGTCGCGTTCCAGGGCGATCCCGCCCCCCACGACCACCGCCGCCGCACCGATGATCAGTGCCCGCCGCCCCGGACGCCGGCTCGTCTCCTGTTTTTTCGCCCGCATGCGATCCTCAACGGTTGTCCGGCGGCCCCGGTTCCCGCGTCCCCGTACCCTGGAGGGGCTATGACTGACACCCCGCAGCGCACCCGCCCCCTCCGCGTCCTCGCCGCCATGTCGGGCGGAGTCGACTCCGCCGTCGCCGCCGCGCGTGCCGTGGAGGCCGGCCACGACGTCACCGGCGTCCACCTCGCGCTCTCCGCGAACCCGCAGTCCTTCCGCACGGGCGCGCGGGGCTGCTGCACCATCGAGGACTCGCGCGACGCCCGCCGCGCCGCGGACGTCATCGGCATCCCGTTCTACGTCTGGGACCTCGCCGAGCGCTTCCGCGAGGACGTGGTGGAGAACTTCGTCGCCGAGTACCAGGCCGGCCGCACCCCGAATCCGTGCCTGCGCTGCAACGAGAAGATCAAGTTCGCCGCGCTGCTGGACAAGGCGCTCGCCCTCGGCTTCGACGCCGTCTGCACCGGCCACTACGCCAAGGTGGTCGTGCGCGAGGACGGCACCCGTGAGCTGCATCGTGCCTCCGACCTGGCCAAGGACCAGTCGTACGTCCTCGGTGTCCTGGACGAGAAGCAGCTCGCGCACGCGATGTTCCCCCTGGGCGACACGGTCACCACCAAGGAGGAGATCCGCGCGGAGGCCGAGCGCCGCGGTCTCGCCGTCGCCAAGAAGCCCGACTCGCACGACATCTGCTTCATCGCCGACGGCGACACCCGGGGCTTCCTCGCCCGCCGTCTGGGTAAGGCCGAGGGCAACATCGTCGACGAGACGGGCAAGGTCGTCGGCACCCACGAGGGCGCGTACGGCTTCACCATCGGCCAGCGCAAGGGCCTGCGCATCGGCACCCCGGCTCCCGACGGCAAGCCGCGCTACGTCCTGGACATCTCCCCGGTGACCAACACGGTCACGGTCGGCCCCGCCTCCTCCCTCGACGTCATCGCCCTCACCGGCATCAGGCCCCGCTGGTGCGGCACGCCCCCGTCCGGCCCCGGCACCTACACGGCCCAGCTGCGCGCCCACGGCGAGGAGACGGAGGTCACCGCGGAGCTGGTCGGCGACGAGCTCCGGGTCACCTTCGCCACCCCGGTCCGCGGAGTGGCCCCCGGCCAGGCGATCGTCCTGTACGACGGCACGCGTGTGGTGGGCTCGGCGACCATCGCGTCCACGGTCCGGGCGAAGGCCGCGGCCACGGCGGGCTGATACGCCCGCACGACCGCGCCGACCATGTGCACCGCACCCGGCTGTTCCGTGCGCGTCCGACCGGCTCGGGGCTGGTTCCGTGCGCGTCCGACCGGCTCGGCGGCGGTCAGGTGACCGGATCGGCCTCGTCCCCGCCGTGGCGCCGGGACAGCCGGCGCAGCCGCAGGGCGGCCACCACGGCCGTGGCGGCCGAGACCAGGGCCACCACCAGGGCCAGGAAGCGGTCGGAGACGGCCTGCCCGATGCGTGCCGCCCCCTGTTCCCACGCCGCCTGGGTGCCGGCGTCGAGCGGCGAGGGCAGTGCCGACGTGCCGTCGAACAGCAGGAACAGGGCTCCGAGCAGCACGAAGACGCATCCGCCGATCAGCGAGGTGGAGTGCGTGGTCAGGGGCCCCAGCCGCAGGGCCCGCCCCCGCAGCAGACGCCGGCGCCCGAGGTCGTGGCGGTCCCACAGCAGCGCCAGGACGAACATCGGCACCGCCATGCCCAGGGCGTAGAGCGCCAGCAGCAGACCGCCGCGCAGCGGACTGCCGTCCAGGGCGGCCACCGTGAGAACACCGCCCAGGATGGGACCGGCACAGAAACCGGCCAGGCCGTAGACGGTGCCCAGGAGGAAGACGGACAGAGCGGATCCCGTCCGGCGGGCTCCCGCCGCCTGCTGCAGCCGGCGGGAGCCGAAACCGAGGCCCAGGATCTGCGCGAGCCCCAGCACGATCAGCGTCCAGCCGCCGACGGCGACCAGCGTCTCGCGGTGCCCGTGGAACAGCCGGCTCGCGAAGGCGCCGGCCACCCCGAGCGGCACCAGCGTCACGCACAGCCCCGCGTAGAAGACGGCGGTGCGCAGCAGCAGGCGGGTACGCGTCGTGAAGGAGTACGCGAAGAACGCCGGCAGCAGCAGCGCGCTGCAGGGACTGAGCAGGGCGAGCAGTCCGCCGAGAAACGCGGTGACGGCGGTGATCTCGCTCATCGTGCCGCTTTCCCGGATTTCCCGGTTGCCTCGGCCTCCTCGGCCGCCTTGTCGATGGCGACGGCGAAGGCGGTCAGCGGCTGGGCGCCCAGGAGCGGCGTGGTGTTGATGAGGAAGGAGGGCGTACTGGACACCCCCAGGTCGTGCCCCTCCTCCTGGTCCTTGCGCACGGCCTCACCGGCGGCCTTCGACTCCATGTCGGCGCTGAAGCGGTCGAGGTCGGCGACGCCCGCTTCCCGGGCCATGGCCCGCAGATGCTCGGCGGAGAACCGGTCCTGGTCGCTCTGGTCCGCCTTCTTGTACACCACGTCGTGGAACTGCCAGAACCGGCCCTGCTGTCCGGCGGCCCAGGCGGCCCGTGCGGCCCGTTCCGACTCGGCGCCGAACACGGGGAAGTTGCGCCACTCGATGCGCAGGATGCCCTTGTCCACGTACTCGCGGACGAGGTGGGGTTCGGTCTCGCGGGCGAACTGGACGCAGTAGGAGCACCGGAAGTCCGCGTAGGTGATCATCACGACGGGGGCGTCGGCCCGCCCCTTGGCCAGCGGATCGTCGGCCTTCCGGCGTGCCAGGGCGAGCAGCGAGGCCTCCCGTTCGTCGGGGGCGGCGGCGGAGGAGGCGGTCGGCGTCTCCTTGGCGCCGGAGCTGCCGGGAACGCCGGTGAGAGCGACGGTCGAGGCGAGGACGGCCGCCGCGCCGCTCACCGCGGTGATCAGGAGCAGACGGCGACGGCGGGCGGGAAGGGAGGAAGCCGAGGGCGACGAGGAGGACGAGGAGCGCGAGGGGGAGGAGGAAGAGGAGGACATGGGATCTCCGGGTGGTGGTGCGGGCGGGACGGGTGAGGAGGTGAGGGACGGAGGACGGTGCAGGGGACGGGAGTCAGACGCCGGACCGGACGGAGCAGGCCGTCTCGGACGCCAGCCGTCGCAGCGCGGCCTCGGCCAGCAGCACGAGGGAGACCACCGCGACGACGGGTTGCAGGGGCGCCCAGTAGGTCAGCGCCCCCGACGTTCCGACGAGGAGGAGGACGGCCTTGTTGCAGACGGGACAGCCGACCGCGAAGAACGACAGCAGCGCACCGGCCGTTCCGAGCGAACGCCCGGTGCGCTCACGCTCGTCAGGGTGCGCGGGCCCCGTGCGGACGTAGGTGGCGAGCACCACGGCCGACAGCAGGGCGGTGAGCATCAGCACGACGTGGTTCCACCACGCCGGGGGCACCGAGCGGGAGAAGAACGGGTTCGGCACCAGGGCCGTGGGCACACCGACGGTGAGGAACACCAGGGGCGTGGAGGTCGCTGCGGCGATCCACCGGCGACGGGGCCAGTGGCGCAGAGCGGCCCACGCCGCTCGGGGCGAGCGGGAAGAAGACACGGGAAACTCTCCGATCGCGCGGCTGCGCGGTGGTACGGGCCGACAGGAACACGCGGAAGCGGTACGCGGGCCTATACGCGTCGGACGGAGAGCTCGTCGAGACCGGGCGGGGAGGGAGCCGGACCGCAGTGACGGGCCACCGCGTGCGCGGATGCGTGGACCCACGCCGTCCCATCGGTCCCCAGGGGCAGGGCGCCGATCGGCGCGGCACCGCTGCGCGGCTGCGGCTGCTTCGGGAGCACCTTCTTCAGGCACGGACCGTCCGCGGCGGTGCTGCCCTGGTCGCCGGTGTCGAGGGCGGGGAGGACCACGGAGGAGACGGCGGTCGCGGCGGAAGCACCTTCCGCAGCGCCTTCCGTCGCGGAGGAGGCCGGGACCACCGGGGCCCCAAGGGTGTCCGAGCGGACCGGGGCGGCGCAGAACAGTGCGGCGAGCAGGGTCAGCAGAGCAAGGGCGGCGCCCATGGCGCCATGCCGCCTTCCACGCATCCCCGTTCCTCCTTCCGGGCCGTGCCCACCATAGACCAGGGCGTACCGGCCCTGTCGGCGCCCCGGGCGGCCGGCGTTACCGGGCGGTACGGGGCTCTGCCCTCTGCACCCGCCCGACGCGGCACGGCGCTTCCCGCACCCCGACCTCGCAAGGCCCCGGAGACACCCCGAAGAGGCGAAGGCGGGGAGCGGGGCCGATGATCCGGTCGCGCCGGTGCACGGCCGAAAAAGCAGGATGGCATGGACATCCGGTTCGCCGACGGGGCAAGCTGGCCGCCGTGCTTCGTGACAGGGGGCGACGAACCGGGCGCCGGGCACGTCCGGCTGCCGCCGGCTTCGGCATTCCGTTGTCCGACGGCTCGTGCGTCCCACCGGCTTTCCGCCGGCCGTGCGTCGCGGATTTGACCTGGCGTCAGCACCGTCACCCGCGGGAGGAGATGACGTGAGAGCACTTGCCACCCCGTCCTTACTGGCGGCCACCGTGACCACGGGCCTGATGGCCGGTCTGTTCGCCGCCTTCGCCTACTCCGTCATGCCCGGCCTGCACCGCAGCGACGACCACACGTTCGTCACCGCGATGCAGCGGATCAACCAGGCGATCCTCAACGGCTGGTTCATGACGTGCTTCCTGGGGGCGCTCGTGGCACTGGGGCTCGCCGCCGTCACGCAGTGGACCGACGGCGACCGTAAGGTCTTCGCGTACGTCGTCGCCGCGTCGGTGCTGTATCTGACGATGTTCGTCATCACCGCCGCGGTCAACGTCCCGCTCAACAACGAGCTGGCCGACGTCGGCAGCCCGGACCGTATCGCCGACCTCGCCGCCGTGCGGGCACGCTTCGAGTCCCGCTGGGTCACCTGGAACATCGTCCGCGCCGTGACCTCCACCGGCGCGTTCGGCTGCCTGGTCTGGGCCCTGGTCCTGCACGGCCGCTCCACCCGCTGAGACCGAGCCCCGGGCGCCGGGAAGCAGCCGACGGCGGCCCCGGATGGACCAACCGCCTTGGCGGCTGATCGACCGTACCCGTGCGGCCTGAACCGACTCCTCCCAGCGTGACTGAAACAGGGGTTAGTTGCTGTCGGGCAACGAGTCGACGACGAATGTCCCCAACCCGACTTCGCCGCGCGTCCACCCTTCCTCGCGCACGTACCGCATGGCCTTCGCCGCCGTGGCGTTGACGACGCCGAATTCTTGCGCGATCTCCAGCGTGGACGGCACGCGGCTTCCCGGCGGATATGTCCCGTCCTGAATCCGCCGGATGATCTCTGCGGCGATCTGCCGCCACAGCGGGCGCGTGCGATCGAGCTCCATGGTTTCAGCCTGGGTGACCATGGGTTTCCGTGCATCCGTAGATAACCGTGGATAACTGCGAGTATTGTGTGGGTTGCAAACGGAAGCACCCCAGGGTGGACGGGCGAGGTCCAGTCCCTGGGGCTGACCGAAGAATGGAGCTTCGGCTGTGCGAAACCTTATCGCCGTGCTTCTCGCGTGGTTCCTGCCGCCCCGTGGTACGCATCGGGCGGAACCCGTGCGGACACGACCGGCCTGTGCTCTCCCCCGTTTACTGCCGTCGTTCAGAGCTCCGCGACCGGCCGACGTGATCGAAGCCGACGGACTTCCGGTCGTCCGGCCGTACGTGCTCCACCACGAACGCGAACAGATGCGGAAGCAGCAGCGGGCAGGACGGGCTGCATCACTGAGGGCAGTGGCAGGGTGCTACTTCCTGGAAACGGAGTACGCGGCATGAAGGAGCTTCGCCGTATGCCGCTGAGCACAGACGGACGCACCGGCTTCTGTCAGCCGGGCGGGATGGTCGCTGCCATGAGTGACGCGATCGAAAACGACTTGATCGAGTCTGCGGCTGTCGTGCTGGGGATTGTGCGCGCCGTGCTTGACGGGCCTCAACTGACGGCGGACGAATCTTGGTACATGCTGCGCCGGACAGCGGAATGCCTGAGGGACGCACTGAACATCGCTGAGCTGCGCGGCGAACGGCTGGCAGCAGCGGACGACGCGTAAGCGCCCCAGGAAGCGTGAGAAGCCCCGTACCGGTCTCCCTGCGAAGGGAGGCTGTACGGGGCTTTGCCGTGTTCTCAGCGGCTCACAGCGAGTCAACCTCAGTGCCCCCACCCAAGGCACCTGAAGGCTTCACTGAGTACCAGGGTGGTCGGTCACCCCTGTCGTGGGCGGCGCAGACAAGTACCTGTCCGTCCGCCCCGCCTACCGTCTCTACCGGGCTGAGTACGGGCTCCGCCAACAGGGCTGCGACGCCTTGGCAGACCTCTACGCAGAGGCAGCCACGAACTGACCAAGCAGATCGCCGTCATAGGGATTGCGGGCCTCACGAGGTGGCGACGGGCAGCAGTCAACCCTGAAGGCGCTGCGGCTGAGGGAGTCGTCAGGTTTCCTGGCATCAATGCGCCGGCCAAGGCGATCGTGACGCCCAAGCGGGTCTTTCGAGGTGATGCCCGGGACCCGCAGCTGATCTTCAAGATGGGATTCCAGGTCAAGGTCAAGGAGGGAAACCTCGACCTGAATGAATGAAGCACCTCGTTCGCAGCCTGACCACCACATCCCTGCGGTGATCACCGTGCACCCGTCAACGCAGTGCGCTCGTCCGCAGCTGAGTGATGAGCGCGGTGAAAGCGGCGCGGCTGGTTCTGATGACGTGCTCCGGACGGGTGCTGTTGCGTATCGCTACCTTGTCGTTCTCGTCGTTGACGGCGACTTCCACGCAGTTGTTGCCGCCCCCGCTGCAGAACGACGAGCGCTTCCAGTCGAGTGTGGTCAACGCTCCGCCCCTCTCAGAGTTCGCGTGCGATGGACCTGATGAGGTTTTGGGACGCGTCCGGCGGGAGCGCCGTCCGCTCCATCAGGTCCAACAGCGAACGATAGTTGACCAGTGGCGTCGGGGCATCCACGAAGCTGGCACCGACGGCGGTATCGAGCTGAACGGTGTCCAATTGCGGCACTGGTCCCTCGGCGTAGAGGATGGACTGCCCAGCTCCGTGAAAAGCGCCGGCGCTGAAGGGAATCACCAGCAGGGTGATATGGGGGAGGTCGGCAGCGTCGGCCAGATGGTTCAGTTGCTTGCGTGCGACCTCACGGCCCCCGAACTGGATGCGCAGAGCTGCCTCGTGAATGATGCCGAGATACGGCGTCGGGTTGTCGCCGAAGAGCACGGTCTGCCTGGCCATGCGATGCGCGACACGCAACTCCACGTCCAGGCGAGGCAGTTTCGGCACAGCGAACTCGAAGATCGCCCGCGCGTGGTCCTCGGTCTGGAGCAAGCCGGGCAGGTGCACTGTCTGTGCGGTGCGGATGCGGGTGGCGTAGTGCTCCAGTTCGGAGATGTCGAGGTATCCCTCGGGAAGCTTGCCCCGGTACTCGTCCCACCAGTGACGCACGCGCCGGGTGTCCGCGATGGATGCAAGGGCCTCCACGAGCTTCTCGTCCGGACATCGGTAGTAGCAGGCGAGCTGACGTACGCGCTCGCTGCTGACGGTTGTGCGTCCGGCTTCGATGTTGGACACCATGGTTCGGTCCGCGCCGAGCATCGCGGCGGCCTCCTGGGTGGAAATGCCTGCCTGTTCACGCAAGCGGCGCAGTTCCGTCGCCAGGCGTCGCTGCCGGCCGGTCGGTGAGTTCCGTGGCGCCATGTGTCCTCTTTCGTGCGAGCGCAACGCAGTCTGTCAGGTCTGTGTGAGGCGGTCTAGTGAGTCATTCGCCTATTCACTCGTTCGTGAAAAGTGACTCACGTGTGAGTTGAGTTGCCCTGCGGTGTGAGCCACGCCACTCGCATTTCCGCGGAGGAAGCGCACCGCTCACCCCGTTCCCGTCCCGGGCCCGACGGGACGAAGCGCGGGCGGCAGGCCACCGCCGGGCGACGCGGGACCGGACCCGTGACGTGACCGGGGACGCGGGCGGCGTCGTACGGCACATCCGTGTCGATCACTTCCGACGATCCGAGACCGTGACACGTCGAGCCACGGCCGGGAACACGCACACGCACAAGGAGGTGCCGCGTGAAGAACGCGGAACCGGAACACGAGCCGATCCCCGAACCAGCCGATCTGAACGGCCACTTCGTCCCGCCCCCGCCCCTCATTCCGTTCACCGAGCCCTGGGAGTACGAGCTGCACTTCCCCCGTGACGCGCGCGGGCCGGCCGTCGCCCGTACGACGCTCAAGGCCGTGCTGGGTGCGCATGGGCTGGGGGAGTTCACCGACCGCGCGGAACTCCTCACCTCCGAGCTGGCCACCAACGCCGTCCGGTACTCCCTCGGCCCCGCCGTCGTGCGGTTGCGCTGGACGAACCCCGTGCTGCGGGTCAGCGTCATGGACACCTGCCCGGTGTCCCCCCTGCCGTTGGCGCAGCAGAACGCGGACGCGGAATGCGGGCGCGGCCTGCTGATTCTCGATCTGCTGGCCGATGACTGGGGCGGATGCAGTCTCGGGGAGTCTCTGTTCGGGGTGGGCGGGAAGACCGTCTGGTTCGAACTGGTCCTCGGCGGGGGTGACCCGCCTTCAGGAGGAGGCGCTGGTCATGGCTCGGGGCCACGGTGTCCGGGCCGCCCGTGCTTGCCGCCTGACCACCGGCCCGCTCACCGGGATCCCTCCCGCTCCACCTCGTGAAGTCGTGGACGTTTTCCCCGAAGCGTTCATGACTTCGCGGAGGAGACCCGCCCGCGCCCTTGCCGGTGCGCACCCGCCCCGAAGTGCTTGAGCTGCGCGAGGTCTTCCGGGGCGGTGACGGGCGTTCCCTGAACGATGATCTCGCCGCTTCCCTCGTCCGTGTACAGGGCGGGGCAGCCGCGACCTCGCTGCCCGTGCCGGTGAAGCGAAGCCGACGAGCCATGGACGCTTTCCCTTCCAGGGGGCTTGATCCACTCGAAGCAAACAAGGGGATGAGTGACGAGGTGCCTGCCGACGCGGCCCGGATCGCCGAAGCCCCGGCTGAGGCCGTCCGGGAAGAGGACGTTCAGTCGGGGCTCGTCCTGGCGAAGTAGCAGCCGCTACAGTGCCAGCGGGCACGCAAGGTCAGGATGGTGGATGTTAGGGCAGCACACGACGTTGATGGAGACGATGTTGCCCGCCCGGTTGTAGTACACCCAGCTCACATCGACGCCGCCGGGCAGGACATCCAGTGCGTAGGTGCGCTTGTGGTCGAGTTCGGAGCCCTGCCGGGCCCCGTCCCCGTGTCCGGCTGGTGGATTGTCGAGGTAGTGCTTCGTCAGCCAGTCCACGGCCGCCGCCGCGTCGGTCCACGTGCGTTCGTGGGATGCCTGTCCGCGTTTCATGAGCCAGTGGCCCGACATCATCGGAGGCAGGGGGGAGACAGGGAACTCGGCGGCCACCTCGCGGTAACGGGCCAGGGCCTCCCTGGCCTTCTTGTCGTCGTCGGTAGCCGGGGGCGCCGGGGGATCCGGATAGGGAGGGCGACGGTCGCCTTCCCTGTGGTACGCCTCCGGAGACCCGACCCATGGGCCGAACCCATGGAAGTGCCCTGTCCAGCTCATGTGCGCCTTTCCGAGTGGGGGAGCGGGCCGCCCCCGCACTCGCGAGAACGGCCCGCCAGGGATGAGAGGTGTAGCAGGTCAGGCGGTCAGGTCCCGCGACTTCACCCAGCCGAGGGCGAAGTCGTCCAGCTCGGCCGCGGTGAAGCGCAGCTCCCGGCCGGCGCCCTCCGGCTTGGAGTCGCGGACGACGAACGCGTCGGCGGCGCCGGGGATGGCGGCGACGTCAACGCAGCCTTCGGTGCAGGGGCCGCCGCAGAAGTTCGTCGTCTCGATGTTCTCGACGGGCAGGGTGTAGAGGTTGTCGTTCATCGGGTATTCCTCCCCGGTGTATCCGCGTTGCGGAGAGGCGTTCTCCGCGTCGTGGTGCACTTGCAGCCCACCCCCGGCCCGACCTGTGACGTCCAGGGCCGGGGGTGGGGGCTTGACCCCGCCCGTCCGCCACGGGGCGACGGACGGACGGGGAGCTTCAGGGGTTGTGCATGAAGGTCCGCCACGGCCGCGTGATGATCTCGCGGAACGAATGGTGCGACGGGTTACGGCCGGAGTGCTTCAACGCCCACACCTGGGGGCCTGCCACGATTCGCTCATGTCGGACCGCTCCTGGCAGACGGCGCACTCCATCCTGTAGGTCAGGGCTTCCGCGTCCGGCTCGCGGTCGGGTACGAGCGACCACTTCTCCTGCCGGATGATCGCGCGCGGCTGGCTCAAAGGATCTCTCCCCGGCTGCGCGCGTTGGCCTCTGCGAGCTTCTCGTGCAGCTTGGAACGCGCCCCCTCGGGGTCGAAGTCCGGAGGCGGGTCGGTGCTCTCCGTGAGGGTCCCGAACGGGTCGCCCTTGAGCACTCTCAACCTGCCGTCCTCACCGAACCGCTCGAAGGCTTCGGACAGCTTCTCTCGCGCACTCTTCGGCCGCATGATCGCCAATCCTTCGTGTCATCCGTCTGATGAACGACGCTAAGGACGGGGCAAGTTGGGGGTCTACGAGATTGCACGAGATTGCAGATTTTCACCCGAGAGCGGTCATGGCTTCCAGGATCAGTGCACGAGCCTTGGCCCCGTAGACGGCCATCTTCGAGAAGCGTTCGAACGCACGAAGGTAGAGCGCGATCTCGCTCGGGCGGGTGATGATGATGTTGGCTGAGAGCGTCTCGACCTGCACCCGGGTGGTGTCGAACGTGAGGAAGCCTTCGAGCGTCCACATACGGCGGGGCGCCGTGCGGGGTATGACGCCGAGGGACACGCTCGGCAGGGCCATGACGGTCAGCAGGTAGCCGAGCTGCCCGGCCATTGTCTCGGCGTCGCCAAAGGGGAAGTACAGCACGTCCTCTTCGACGATCAGGGCGAATCGTTTCGAGGGGTCGTACAGCACCTTCGAGCGCTCGACTCGGGCAGCGGCGGCCTCGGCGGCGTCGTTGGGTGTCTCGAAAACGCCCGCGATGGTGCTCAGGAGAGCCTCGGCGTACCCCTGCGTCTGGAGCAGGCCCGGCACGACGTTCGAGCAGTACACGCGCATGTGCCGGGTCCGCTGGTACAGCGGCATGTCCGAGGTCTGGTTCCTGGTCATGCCCGTGCGCTGGAGGTGGCGCCATTCGCGGTACATCGAATCCGCGGTGCGCGAGGCCGAGATCAGGTCGGCGGCCTCGTCCTCGGCGCCGCACGCCCGGCACCACTCGCGGATGTCCTGGTCGGACGGGCGCGTATTCGCGTTCTCGATCCGGGACGCCTTCGAGGGGCTCCAGCCGCACCGGAACGCCAGGTCACGACCTGTCAGTCCAGCGTCCTGACGGATGTGCCTGAGCCGGTCTGCGACGGCTTTGCGGGCCTCTTGGACGCTGGAGGAGGGCGAGGTCATGGCGTGACGATACGGTGCGTGCGCGAGTCAGACCTGGAACTCCTCGTGGGGTGTGGCCCTGTCCCATACGGCGGCGAACGCCGACGCGCACAGGGCGACGACCGCCGGGTCCTCGCTCATCTCCGGTTCAACTGCCTGCCCGTCTCCGGAGAAGTGGTTGAAGCGGACAACGCGCTCGTCGATCAGCCAGAAGTCGTTCGCCGGCAGGGGGATGCCGAGGGCCTCGCGCCGGGGAAGCCAGCGGACCTCTTCGCCTGCCTCAATGTTCAGGGGCGTGAGCGCGTGCTCGTACTTGATGTAGTCCGTGACGGGCGTGGATACGATCCGGGCTCGGCGCACGGCGACCCCGCGCTTCGTGACGCTCTCGATGAGGTTCATCCACTCCGCCAGGGCCTGACGGCTGCTGTCGATGGTCCACTCCCCGGAGCGCCACAGGCGCACGTCCTCTTCCTCTTCGTCCACCGCGTACACGTCGCGCAGCTCCAGGTGGAGCGCGGTGTGCCGGGCGGAGGAGAGAAGCTCGTCGAAGCTAGGAACCTGCAAGGTCATCAAGGGCCTTCCTCAGAATCTCGGCCATGCGGCCGGGCACACGGATTACCCCCTCGGTGTCAAGCAGGGGGCTGTCCTGCTGGGTCCGTTTCTTTGTTGCCTCGTCAGCCTGCCATCCCTGAATGACGATCTCGTGCGTCGCGTCGTCCACCCAGACCGCGGGGCAGTTGCCGCCGCTGGACTCGGGATCGATACCGATGAACCGTAGAGCCAAGGAGACCTCACCAGTCGAGCGGGTTGCATGAGCTTGCACCAACTTCACCCCTGGAGAGGTGCGCGTCAAGTGTGCCGGGCAGGCCAAAAAAGCCCCTGATTCACAATCAGCATGGTTCAGAGATCGTGTAGTTGGCGATCAAGCGGCTGGGGTGAGGACGACCAGGAGAGGCCCTGCGGCCTTGTCCCAGTCCTGGCCGGTCTCGACGGCCGTCCTGCCGGTGCCTGCGATGCCGTCTTGGACGGGAGCGAGGAATTCGCGACGGAAGCGGGCCTGAGCGTCGGGGTTCATGCCGCTCATGGAGACGATTGCGCCGACCTTTGCGTTGAGGACCGTAGCCGCCTCGTCGAAGTTGTCGCCGGTCCACTCGTCCATGTGCTCGTCGGCCGACTCCACGAGGTCGGCCGGGTGGCCGCGTGCCTCAACCTCCTCGACGAGCTTGTCCAGCGTGGGGAAGGAGACGACGGCTGTGTTCCCGGAGGCGTCGTGGACGCAGGGCTCAACTGCGTAGCCCTGTGTCTTGAACTCCTCAGCCTTCGTGGCCTGCGCCGGATCGCCGGCCGGGCCCGGCGAGGCAGCCTCGGAGGCCGCCCGCCGGCCTTCGACCGCAACGTCTGCAAGCGCCGCAATGCCGTGGAATGTTGCTCCAACCGCTTGAAGCAGTGGTGCAGCATCGCGACGAGGTACGACAAGGCAGCCCAGTCCTGCCAAGCAGCCGTCACCCTCGCATCGCTCCTGATGCGGGCGTGGCACTCTGACTACAACTCTCAGGACCGGCGTTCCGCCGTCTCCTTGATCCCGGCCAGGGTGGCCTCCATGCCCTTGCCGAGTTCCTTGAGGCGGTAGGCGATGATCGCCTCCTCCTGGTCGGGGGAGCGGTCGATGTACGCGTTCAGGCCCGAGCGGCCGGGGCCGATCGTGACCGACTGGCGCAGAACGGTGCCCCCCTCCTGGGCCGGAGTGAGGGAGAAGGACCAGGTGGCCAGCCGGTCCGCCGGGTCCTCGGAGGCCTTGCCGAAGCGTCCGTCGAGGTCCAGCACGCACCAGGTGAGGGTGCGCTCCGGGACGACCTCCGTGAAGTGGGAGAGGGTCCGCCACTCGCCCGCGAGCGGATTCCGGTTGTGTCCGAGGTAACGGGCACCCGGCGCCGGCCGGTCGGCGCCGTCCTGCCACTCCACGCGCACCAGTTCGGGGCTCCACTCGGTCAGGGCCCCGACATCGGTGACGACGTCCCAGACCCGTGAGGGCTCCGCCGCGATGTGCACCTCGCGGTGTGTGCCGGGCCGGTCGGCGTAACGCATGGCTGCTCCCCGTGCGGGCGCGGTCGTGCGCCGCTCCCGCACGGGGAGTGTAGGGGCGTCAGTCCTTCGGAGAGCGGGTTGGATTGGTCACAGGGACGCCACTTCGGACACCAGCCGGGCGACCGTCGGTGCCGGAACGCCGTGCCGCTTCGCGGCGCGCAGCACGGCGCCGCCGATCGCGTCGAGCTCCAGGGCGCGGCCCGCCTCGGCGTCGCGCTGCATCGAGGACTTCGTCCCGGCGGGGAACGCGTCGTACATCGCCAGGGTCCGGTCGGGGTCGAGCGGTGCCCCGGCGGCGCGGCCGACGGCGGTGATCTCGTCGACCAGGGCGAGCAGCTCCTCGCGGTGGTCGGTGCGGACCGTGCCGACGGTGGCGCCGTAGCGGGTGGTGAGGAGGGCGAGGGGGGCGAGGAAGGCCAGCTTCCTCCAGAGGATGTCGGTCTCGGACTCGGCCAGGCGGGTGTGCAGGCCGGCGGACTCCAGCACGGCGGCCGGACCGGTGAGCGGACGCGCGGTCCTCCCGGCCAGGTCGATCTCGGCGAACGGGCTGCCGTGCTCGATGACACCGGGGGCGACACGGGTCGACTCGACGCGGATGACGCCCGCGGCCACCCGGTCCTCGCCGTAGCGGCGGCGCAGGGTGTCGAGGTGCTCGATGCCGTTGAGGAGGGGAAGGACGAGGCTGTCCGCGCCGAGCACGGCCGGCGGCACCCGGTCCAGCGCGGCATCCAGGGCGGTGTGCTTGACGGCCACCACGCACAGGTCGACCGGCTCCCGCAGAGCGGTGTCCGCCTCGACCGCGGCGGTGAAGTCCCCGAACCGGCCGCTGCGCACCCGTATCCCGCCCTCGTTCAGGGCCCGCACCGTCGTCTCCCCGGCCAGGCAGATCACCCGGTGCCCCGCCCGGGACAGCAGTGCGGCGAGCAGTCCGCCGACGCCGCCGGGACCGAGCACGGCCACAGTCCAGGGGCGGGAGCCGCCCTCGGCGGAAGCGGTGTCGACGGCGTCGTGAGCGGTGCTGGGCATGGCCGTGGTCGTCCCTTCAGTCGCGGTGCGGTTGCGGTCGCGGCGCGTCCCCGGCGGGCGGGGCCGCCGTCCCGGCGGGTGCCGGCGGCGGGCCTCGGCGCACGTCCGGCCCCGGCTCATCGTGCCGTGGACGAGGACCGTCGCACGAGCGGTTTCACGAACCGCTTCACCAACCGCCTCACGAGGTGAAGAACTCCGCCAGCACCGGTGCCAGCACCTCCGGTTCCACCGCGTGGGTCTGGCCCTCCAGGACGCGGTACGTCCCCTGGGGCACGGCCTGCGCGACCGCCCTGGCCGCCTCGCGCAGCCAGGCCGGGCTCGCACTGCCCGAGAGGGAGAGGACCGGCACGGTGATCGTGGCCAGCAGGTCGTGGGGGACCAGCCCGTCGCCCATCACGGCGTCGTCGTGGGCGAGGGTGGGGGCGAGCGACTCCATGCCGGGCCACAAGGGGGACTGGCGGGCGCTGGCGATCACCTCGGGGGCCAGACCGGTGCGCCGCAGGAACAGTTCCACCGCGTCACCGCGGCGGCCCTGGGCGAGCGCCTCGGTCAGGGCGGCGGTGTACTCCGCGCGCTCCTGTGCGCCGTCCTCGTGGACGGCGTACGGCGGCTCGTAGACGGCCACCTTGCGGACCGGAAGTCCGCTCGCCGCCGCTCTGAGGGCCAGCGCACCGCCGGAGGAGACCCCGTACAGCGCCGCTTCGCTGCCCACCGCGTCGAGCAGTGCGGCGAGGTCCTCCACCTCGCGCTCCACCGCGTACGGCGGCGTGTTCCCGCTCCCGCCACGGCCCCGGCGGTCGTAGACGACGGCCTCGCAGCGGTCCGCCAGCGCCGCCGCCAGCGGGGCCGCCGTGGCACCCGTCGACATCGCGCCGCTGACGAGGACGACCACCGGCCCCTGTCCGGTGCGGCGGTAGGCGAGGGGGGTGCCGTCACGCGAAACGGTCTGTTTGTCCATGCCGGTCATGCCAGTCACACTGCCACGCCCCGGCGGGCTCGTCCGGTTGCAACACCTCCACGTCGTAGAAGCACAGGTGGTCCTTGATCCCGGCGACCTCCGGCTTCGGGTCGGGGTACGCCCACACCGCGTCCGCCGCGTTCGGCAGGGACCAGTAGGACGCCGTGCCCTTGAAAGGGCAGTACGTGTGCGTGCCGGACGGCGTCAGCAGGTCGAGGCGTACGTCCTCGGCCGGCAGGTAGTACCGCGGGGGACAGCCCGTCTCGCGCAGCACCAGGGGACGGTTGCTCTCCGCGAGGACCTGACCGTCGTGCACCACGCGCACGTGCTCGCCGGTCCGGTCGATCGTGATCGTGTGTTCCTGGGCCATACCCGGACAGCGCCCGCGGGCCCCGGGTTCTTCCCGCCTCCGGCGTCCGCGGACGTGATGGCGCACCCGGAGGAGCCGCCGTGAAGGAGGCGGCGTACCCGGACATGGCCGACGGAGGCACCGAGCGGTCGCCGGCGCCGTGGTGCGAGCATGACGGGCATGGCTACTCATGTGATCACCGGGGCCGGTTCCGGCATCGGCGCGGCCGTGGCCCGCCGGCTGCACGCCCGCGGGGACGAACTCGTACTGCTCGCACGTGACGCGGGGCGCGCGAAGGAGCTGGCGGCCCGGTTCCCCGGCGCGCGGACCCTGGTCGGCGACCTGGCCGACCCCGACCGGCTGAGCTGGGCGTTCTCGCACCAGACGCTGCCCGACCGAGTGGACTCCCTGCTGCATGTCGCGGGTGTGGTCGACCTCGGCCAGGTCGGCGAGCTCACCCCGAAGACCTGGCGTCACCAGCTGGACGTCAACCTGATCGCCCCCGCCGAACTGACCCGGCTCTTCCTGCCCCAGCTGCGCGCCTCGCGCGGCCACGTGGTGTTCGTCAACTCGGGCGCGGGCCTGAACGCCCACGCCGGCTGGTCCGCGTACGCCGCCTCCAAGCACGGTCTGAAGGCCCTGGCCGACTCCCTGCGCCAGGAGGAGCACGCCAACGGCGTCCGGGTCACCTCCGTCTACCCGGGCCGCACCGCCAGCCCCATGCAGGCCAAGGTCCACCAGCAGGAGGGCAAGGAGTACGACCCGGACAGGTGGATCGACCCCGAGTCGGTCGCCACGACCATCCTCCTGGCCCTCGACCTGCCGAGGGACGCGGAGATCAACGATCTGACGGTCCGGCCGGGGCGGTGAGCGGGCCCCAGGACCCCGGGCCCCGGGACCCTGTGCGCCAGGCTCCCGCGGACCCGTAGGCCCGCAGGCCCGCAGCCCCGTACGTTCAGCCCCGTGGGCCCGTACACCAGCCCCAGCCCCCGTGGGCCCGTACGCCGGGACTCCCGCGTGCCCTGTGCGCCGGGACTCCCGTGGGCCCCGTGCGTGCGGACGCCCGCACGCACGGGGCCCGGGTCCTCCGCACGCCGGGCCCGGAGTTGCATAGGCTTCCCGGGTGAGTGAGAACAGCCAGTTCAGCTTCGGTGCGGCCACCGGCGTCGGGTCCATGCCCGGAGAGGACGTCCGGGAGGCCGTCAAGGTCGTCACCGGCACCTTCGAGGACTTCCCCTTCCTGCCCGAGCTGCCCGCGCGCGGCCCCGGTGCCGACATGATCGGGCGGACCGCCGGGATGCTCGTCGAGCTGTACGCGCGCGTGGAGCCCAGCGGCTGGCGGATCGGGGACCGGCCGGGGCGGGACACCAGGCGGGCGCGGTCCTGGCTCGGGGAGGACCTGGACGCCCTGGAGGAGTTCACCCAGGGGTACGAGGGCCTGCTCAAGGTGCAGGCGGTGGGGCCGTGGACGCTCGCCGCACGCCTGGAGCTCAAGAACGGCGAGGCGGTCCTCTCCGACCCCGGTGCCTGCCGGGACCTGGCGGCCTCGCTCGCCGAGGGGCTGCGGCTCCATCTCGCGGAGGTGCGCCGGCGCGTCCCCGGCGCCCGGCTGGTCCTCCAGCTCGACGAGCCGTCCCTGCCCGCCGTCCTGCACGGGCGGGTGAGGACCGCCAGCGGTTACCGGACCCACCGCGCCGTCGACCGGCAGGTGGCGGAGGCCGCGCTGCGGGACGTCGTCGGGGCGCACACCGAGGGCCCGGTCGTGGTGCACTCCTGCGCGCCGGAGGTCCCCGTCGCCCTGCTGCGCCGGGCCGGTGCCGCGGCGGTCTCCCTCGATCTGTCGCTCCTCACCGAGCGTGACGACGACGCGATCGGGGAGGCGGTGGAAGCGGGCACCCGGTTCTTCATGGGAGCCGTGCCGGGCACGGACGGCCCGTTGTCGGACCCTGCCGTTAGCGTCATGGGTGTCAGGACGCTGTGGCGCAGGCTGGGGCTGGAACCCGGGCTTCTCGCCGAGGCGGTCACGGTCACCCCGGCATGCGGACTCGCGGGCGCTTCCCCCGCCTACGCACGCCGGGCGCTCGCCCACTGCGTCCAGGCGGCGCGATCCCTGGCGGACAACCCAGAGTAACGGGAGGACAACACGGTGGCCGGCGACAAGCAGCAAGCGGAGACAGGGGTGCCCGCCGAGGCACGGGAGCGGCACGCGCAGCTCGCGGAGCAGGTCGAGGAGCACCGTTTCCGGTACTACGTCAAGGACGCCCCCGTCATCAGCGACGCCGAGTTCGACCAGCTCCTGCGCTCCCTGGAGCAGCTGGAGGAGGAGTATCCGGCGCTGCGCACGCCCGACTCGCCCACCCAGAAGGTCGCCGGGTCGTACAAGACGGAGTTCACCCCCGTCGAGCACCGCCAGCGGATGCTCTCGCTCGACAACACCTTCAACGACGACGACCTCGCCGCCTGGACCGAGCGCATCGCCAGGGAACTGGGCGACCAGGAGTACCACTTCCTGTGCGAGCTCAAGGTCGACGGACTCGCCGTCAACCTCACCTACGAGCACGGCCGGCTCACACGTGCGGCGACCCGCGGCGACGGCCGTACCGGTGAGGACATCACCCCCAACATCCGGACCATCGCGGAGATTCCGGACCGCCTGAAGGGCGACCGTGTCCCGGACCTCGTGGAGATCCGCGGCGAGGTCTACTTCCCGATGGAGAAGTTCGCGGAGCTCAACCGCCGTCTGGTCGAGGCCGGTGAGAAGCCGTTCGCCAACCCGCGCAACGCGGCGGCGGGTTCGGTGCGCCAGAAGGACCCGCGGGTCACCGCCTCCCGCCCGCTGCACATGGTGGTGCACGGCATCGGCGCCCTGGAGGGCTTCGAGGGCCTCACCCGCCTGTCGCAGGCCTATGAGCTGCTGCACTCCTGGGGCCTGCCCACGTCCCGGCACAACAGGGTGGTCGACGACCTGAAGGGTGTCCGGGAGTTCATCGCGTACTACGGCGAGCACCGGCACTCGGTGGAGCACGAGATCGACGGAGTGGTCGTCAAGCTCGACGAGATCCGCCTCCAGGGCCGGCTGGGCTCCACGGCGCGCGCACCGCGCTGGGCGATCGCGTACAAGTACCCGCCCGAGGAGGTCAACACCAAGCTGATCGACATCAAGGTGGGCGTCGGCCGCACCGGCCGGGTCACGCCGTACGCGCAGGTGGAACCGGTCAGGGTGGCCGGCTCCGAGGTGGAGTTCGCGACCCTGCACAACCAGGACGTCGTCAAGGCCAAGGGAGTGCTCATCGGCGACACGGTGGTGCTGCGCAAGGCCGGTGACGTCATCCCGGAGATCCTCGGCCCGGTCGTCGACCTGCGCGACGGCAGCGAGCGGGAGTTCGTCATGCCGACCCACTGCCCCGAGTGCGGTACGCCGCTGAAGGCCATGAAGGAGGGCGAGGTCGATCTGCGGTGCCCCAACGCCCGTACGTGCCCGGCCCAGTTGCGGGAGCGGGTCGCCTATCTCGCGGGCCGCGAGTGCCTGGACATCGAGCACTTCGGCGAGGTGGCGGCGGCCGCGCTCACCCGCCCGCTGGAGCCGGCCGACCCGCCGCTCGTCGACGAGGGCGACCTGTTCGACCTCACCGTGGAGAAGCTGCTGCCCATCAAGGCCTACGTCCTCGACCCGGACAGCGGGCTGCCCAAGCGCGACCCGAAGACGGGCGAGGAGAAGGTCGTCACCGTCTTCGCCAACCAGAAGGGCGAGCCGAAGAAGAACACCCTGGCGCTGCTGCGGAACATCGAGGAGGCCAAGAACCGGCCGCTGGCCCGCTTCCTGAACGGGCTTTCCATCCGTCATGTCGGACCGGTCGCCGCCCAGGCGCTGGCCCGTGAGTTCCGCTCCATCGACCGGATCGAGCAGGCGACCGAGGAGGAGCTGGCGAACACCGAGGGCGTGGGTCCGGTCATCGCCGCCGCGGTGAAGGAGTGGTTCGCCGAGGACTGGCACCGGGAGATCATCCGCAAGTGGAAGGCCGCCGGGGTCCGTCTGGAGGACGAGAACGGCGACGAGGACGAGGGCCCGCGTCCGCTCGAGGGCCTGACGGTCGTGGTCACCGGCACTCTCGAGAAGTTCACCCGGGACGGCGCCAAGGAGGCGCTGCAGAGCCGGGGAGCGAAGGTGACCGGTTCGGTGTCGAAGAAAACCTCTTTTGTGGTCGTGGGCGACAACCCCGGCTCCAAATATGACAAAGCGGTGCAACTCAAAGTACCGGTCCTGAACGAGGAAGGATTCGGCATCCTGTTGGAGCAGGGCCCGGACGCGGCGGCCGAAGTCGCACTCCCGACCGGCGAGTAGTGGTTGAAGGCCGCCCGTACGGTGCATACCAGATGCATACGGGTGGCCGGGGTGCATTCGGGCAACCGTCGGCGACCGCTGCCCGTGAAAGGCTTCCGCGGCCTACTGTTGGGGTTGTGCGCCTGCCGTGCCCAGCTGCGGTCGGGGCAGCCCCGTGCTCGTCATGGGCGCGTGGAAGGGTTTTCCAGAAGCGGTGCTGCCCCGAAGCCGTCGGACGGCGGACCGCATGGCGTGGGCACCGCCGGCTGTGAGAGGGACGGGAATGGAACCGACGGAGAGCGCCGCCCCGCACTCACGGCTGCGCCGGCGGGCCGGCACCTGGTGGGGGAGCAGGAGACGGACACCGGAGCGTCCGGGTGTGCGGGAGCGCACCGGGGGCGTGCCCGGGCAGTACGCCGCCGCCCAGCTCCGCCCCCGCACGCAGCCGGCCGCCGGACGCGCCTCCGGCCTTGCGGGCGCCGGGGCCGAACAGCACCGGCTCCGGCGCGTGTTGCCGGCGGCGGTCGTCACCGCGGCCGCCCTCGCCCTGGGCGCCGGATTCCTCGGGGCGGTCGACGGCGGTCACGCGCTCTTCCCGTCCGGCACCGTCGGCTGGTCCCTGGCCGTGCTCACCGGCGTGATCGTCGCCCATCTGGTCATGCTCGACCGGGCCCGCTGGTGGGTCGGCACCGGCTCCGGCGCCGTCCTCACCCTCGCCGTGCTGCTGCTCCACGGCTGGGTGCCCGCCGGTCTGGTCAGCCTCACCGTCGTCGTCCTGGTCGGCGTCGCCCGCCGCCACCGCTGGCGCCAGGGCGTGATGCACGGCGCGGTGGACGTCCTCGGCATCGGCGCCGGCGCCCTGGTGCTGGGCGCCTTCGGCCGTGTGCCGACCGTGGAGAGCCCGTGGGACCCGGACGGCTGGACCGTGTCCACCGCCCTGCAGATGGCGCTGGCCGCCGGCGCCTATCTCGCGGTCACCCGCGGCCTGCTGTGGGCCCTGCACGCCTCCCGCACCGCGGGAGTGCCCACCATCGCCCGCACCGCCCTGCTCAGACAGGGCCTGATCGCCGTCGCCCTGCTCGGCATCGCCCCGCTGGTCTGCGTGGTCGCCGCGGCCAAGCCCCTCCTGCTGCCCCTGTTCGCCGTCCCCCTCATCGCACTGGACTCCGCCCTGTGGATGGCCCGGCTCCGTGCCGAGGAGCAGCTGCGCGACCCGCTGACCGGGCTGCCCAACCGGCAGTGGCTGCTGGAGCGCATCTGGACCGCCCTGGACGAGGCCGACCGCGTCGACGCCCGGACCGCTCTGATGCTGATCGACCTCGACCGCTTCCGGTCGGTCAACGACACGCTGGGGCATCTCGCCGGGGACCGGCTGCTGCTGCAGATCGCCGACCGGCTGCGCCAGGCCCTGCCCCGCGGGGCGGAGGTCGCACGGCTCGGCGGCGACGAGTTCGCCGTTCTCCTGCCGGTCGCCGACTCCACGACCTCCGCGACCCGTGTCGCGCGCGCCCTGGTCACCGACCTCAGCTCCCCGCTCGACCTCGACGGACTCACCCTCGTCCTGGAGGCCAGCGCCGGGGTCGCGGTCTTCCCCGACCACGCCCTGGACGCCGAGGGCCTGCTGCGCCGGGCGGACGTGGCGATGTACCAGGCCAAGCGGGACCGTACGGGCGTGGAGGTCTACGAGTCCAAGCGGGACTCCAACACCCCCGACCGGCTGGGGCTGCTGGGCGATCTGCGCCGGGCCCTGGACGCCCACGAGGTCGAGCTGCACTACCAGCCCAAGGTCCGCTTCGACGGGCAGGTCGCGGGACTGGAGGCGCTGGTGCGCTGGGTGCACCCCGAGCGCGGGAAGGTGCCCCCGGACGAGTTCATAGCGATCGCCGAGTCCTCCGGGCTGATGCCCCATCTGACGGACTATGTGCTGGAGACCGCGCTGGAGCAGGTCGCCCAGTGGCGGGCACGGGGTCTGAACGTGCCGGTCGCGGTCAACGTCTCCCCGCGCGATGTGCACGTCCCCGGCTTCGCCGGCTCGGTGGCCGCCCGGCTGGCCCGGCACGGCGTCCCGGCGGGCGCGCTGCAGCTGGAGATCACCGAGCACGTCCTGCTGGAGGACCCCCAGCGGGCCGCCGACACCCTGCACGCCCTGACCGGGCACGGGGTGCGGATGTCGCTGGACGACTTCGGCACCGGGTACTCCTCGCTGGTGCACCTGCGGCGGCTGCCGGTGAGCGAGCTGAAGATCGACCGCTCGTTCGTGGCCCGGCTCGCCCTGGACGCCGAGGACGCCGAGATCGTGCGCTGCACCGTCGACCTCGCGCACTCCCTCGGCCTGCTCGTCGTCGCGGAGGGCGTCGAGGACGACGAGACCTGGGAGCGGCTGCGCGACCTGGGCTGCGACGCCGTGCAGGGCTGGCTCGTCGCCGCCGCGATGCCCGCGGAGGAGACCACGGCCTGGCTGCGGGCCCGGGAGTCGCGCGGCCGGGTGCGCCCCGCCGCCGCGCTGCCCGCGGCGGCGAGCGACGAGTGACCTCCGCCGGTGTTTCACGGTCACCGGACCGTGCCCCATAGGATTGGGCCCAAACCGCACACACTCACCCCAGAGGAACGCTGCATGCCTGGCATCACGCGCGAGGAGGTCGCCCACCTCGCCCGGCTGGCGCGTCTGGAGCTGAAGCCCGAAGAGCTCGACCACTTCGCAGGCCAGCTGGACGACATCATCGGCGCGGTGGCCCGCGTCAGTGAGGTCGCCGACCAAGACGTACCGCCGACCTCCCACCCGCTGCCGCTGACCAACGTCATGCGCGCGGACGAGGTCCGTCCGTCGCTCACCCCCGAGCAGGCGCTCTCCGGAGCCCCGGCCCAGGAGCAGCAGCGTTTCAAGGTGCCGCAGATCCTGGGGGAGGAGTAAGCCGTCATGACGGACATCATCAGGCTCACCGCCGCCGAGATCGCCGAGAAGATCGCTTCCGGTGAGCTCACGGCCGTCGAGGTCACCGAGGCCCACCTCGCCCGGATCGACGCCGTCGACGAGAAGGTGCACGCCTTCCTGCACGTCGACCGCGAGGGCGCCCTCGCCCAGGCCCGCGCCGTCGACGACAAGCGCGAGCGGGGCGAGAAGCTCGGCCCGCTGGCCGGCGTCCCCCTCGCGCTGAAGGACATCTTCACCACCGAGGGCGTGCCGACCACCGTCGGCTCCAGGATGCTCGAGGGCTGGATCCCGCCGTACGACGCGACCCTCACCAAGCGGCTCAAGGCCGCCGGCGTCGTCATCCTCGGCAAGACCAACATGGACGAGTTCGCCATGGGCTCGTCGACGGAGAACAGCGCCTACGGCCCGACCGGCAACCCCTGGGACCTCACCCGGGTCCCCGGCGGCTCCGGCGGCGGCTCCTCCGCCGCGCTCGCCTCCTTCCAGGCGCCGCTCGCCATCGGCACCGACACCGGCGGCTCCATCCGCCAGCCGGCCGCCGTCACCGGCACGGTCGGCGTGAAGCCGACGTACGGCGCGGTCTCCCGCTACGGCATGGTCGCCTTCTCCTCCTCCCTCGACCAGGGCGGCCCCTGCGCCCGTACGGTCCTGGACGCGGCCCTGCTGCACGAGGTGATCGCCGGGCACGACCCGATGGACTCCACCTCCATCGACGAGCCGGTCCCGCCGGTCGTCGAGGCCGCCCGCAACGGCAGCGTCGCGGGCATGCGCATCGGCGTGGTCAAGCAGTTCCGCGGCGAGGGCTACCAGGCCGGCGTCCTGCAGCGCTTCGACGAGGCCGTGGAACTGATCAAGGAGCTGGGCGCCGAGATCGTCGAGCTGGACTGCCCGTCCTTCGACCTGGCCCTGTCGGCGTACTACCTGATCGCGCCCTCCGAGTGCTCCTCCAACCTGGCCCGCTTCGACGGCCTGCGCTACGGCCTGCGCAGCGGCGACAACGGCAGCCGCTCCGCGGAGGAGGTCACCTCCCTCACCCGCGAGGAGGGCTTCGGCCCCGAGGTCAAGCGCCGCATCATGCTCGGCACGTACGCGCTCAGCTCCGGCTACTACGACGCGTACTACGGCAGCGCGCAGAAGGTCCGCACCCTCATCAAGCGGGACTTCGACAAGGCGTTCGAGCAGGTCGACGTGATCGTCTCCCCGACGACCCCGACCACCGCCTTCCCGATCGGCGAGCGCGCCGACGACCCGATGGCGATGTACCTCGCGGACCTGTGCACCATCCCGGCCAACCTGGCGGGCAACGCGGCCATGTCCCTGCCCTGCGGTCTCGCACCGGAGGACAACCTCCCGGTCGGCCTGCAGATCATCGCTCCGGTGATGAAGGACGACCGCCTGTACAAGGCGGGTGCCGCCGTGGAGGCCGCCTTCGTGCAAAAGTGGGGGCACCCGCTGCTCGAGGAGGCTCCGTCGTTGTGAGCAAGGCACTGCAGAAGGCCAAGGGCTTCAAGAAGTCCAAGTCCGGTACGTATCTGTCCATGGCCGCCACCGCATTCGGCGCGATCAGTGTCGTCAAGCAGATCAGGAAGGCCCGCGCCGAGCACGACACGCTGCGCCTGATCGACGCCACCGTGTCCGCCGCCTCGATCGTCACCGGCCTCGCCATCCTCTACCGCGAGCTGAAGCGGCTGGGCGACGACGACGTCCTGCTGGGCTGAGAGGGAAGTTTTCACCGTGACCACCACGACCGACCTGGTGTCGTACGAGGAAGCGCTGGCGTCGTACGACCCCGTCATGGGCCTCGAGGTCCATGTCGAACTCGGCACCAAGACCAAGATGTTCTGCGGGTGTTCGACCGCGCTCGGCGCCGAGCCGAACACCCAGACCTGCCCGGTCTGCCTCGGCCTGCCCGGCGCACTCCCGGTCGTCAACGCGACCGGCGTGGAGTACGCCATCCGGATCGGCCTCGCGCTGAACTGCGAGATCGCGGAGTGGTGCCGCTTCGCCCGGAAGAACTACTTCTATCCGGACATGCCGAAGAACTTCCAGACCTCCCAGTACGACGAGCCGATCGCCTACAACGGCTACCTCGACGTACAGCTGGAGGACGGCGAGATCTTCCGCGTGGAGATCGAGCGGGCCCACATGGAGGAGGACACCGGCAAGTCGACGCACATCGGCGGCGCCACCGGCCGTATCCACGGCGCGGCCTACTCCCTGCTGGACTACAACCGCGCCGGCATCCCGCTCATCGAGATCGTCACCAAGCCGATCACCGGCGCCGGCGACCGCGCCCCCGAGGTCGCCAAGGCGTACGTCCGTGAGCTGCGCGAACTCATCCGGGCGCTCGGCGTGTCCGAGGCCCGCATGGAGATGGGCCAGATGCGCTGCGACGTGAACCTGTCGCTGCGGCCCAAGGGCACGGACGCGTTCGGCACGCGCTCGGAGACGAAGAACGTCAACTCGCTCCGGTCCGTGGAGCGCGCGGTCCGGTACGAGATCCAGCGTCACGCCGCCGTCCTGAGCAGCGGCGGCACGGTGGTCCAGGAGACCCGCCACTTCCACGAGGACACGGGGACGACGACCTCGGGCCGGACCAAGGAGGAGGCCGAGGACTACCGGTACTTCCCCGAGCCGGACCTGGTTCCGGTGGCCCCGCCGCGCGAGTGGGTCGAGGAGATCCGTGCCGCGCTGCCCGAGCTGCCGCTGGCCCGCCGTACCCGGCTCCTGGCGGAGTGGGGCATCTCGACCACCGACATGCAGGCGATCCTCAACGCCGGCGCCCTGGACCTGATCGCCGCCACGATCGAGGCCGGCGCGGACGTCGCCTCCGCCCGCAAGTGGTGGATGGGCGAACTCGCCCGTGCCGCCAACGAGTCGGGCAAGGCCCTGGACGAGCTGCCGATCACCCCCGCCCAGGTGGCCCGGATCACCGAGCTGGTCGCCAAGGGAGACCTGAACGACAAGCTGGCCCGCCAGGTCATCGAGGGCGTTCTCGCCGGTGAGGGCGGCCCGGACGAGGTCGTCGAGAAGCGCGGCCTGAAGGTCGTCTCCGACGAGGGCGCGCTGAACGCCGCCGTCGACGAGGCCATCGCCGGCAACCAGGCCATCGTGGACAAGATCCGCGGCGGCAAGGTCGCCGCGGTCGGCGCCCTGGTCGGCGCGGTCATGAAGGCCACCCGCGGCCAGGCCGACGCGGCACGCGTCAAGGAGCTGCTCCTGGAGAAGCTGGGCGTCGGCGAAGGCTGAGCCGGCCCCGCACACCGCGCACGGGGGTGCACCGGGTCCGGTGCACCCCTTCGTCATGCGCACGAGCAGCCCCCTTCGCCGCTCCGCTGCGCCTCCAAGGCCGCCACCACACAGGCGCTGCCGCGGGGGCAGCGGGGAGGGCAGGGCGGTCGGCGAGATCGTTCATCGCTCCTGCTCGGCAGCCGGTGCGAACCCCCTCACCGGGCCGGTGTGCCGGAGGCGCTACGCTCCCGCGCCATGAGTGGACGCGCCGATTCCGATACGCACCCCGAGATAACCGAGGCCGACGACGTCCAGGCCGCCGCGGTGCGGGCGGTACGGGACGACGCCGACGAGCAGGGGAAGCACACCAAGGGCACCGCCGGGAACGACACCGGCACCGACGCCGGGAACGACGCGGGCGCCGACGCGGGCAACGACACCGAGACCGACGACACGGACGACGCCGACGCCATTGACAGCACAGACAGCACAGGCGACACGGGCAACGCGGACAACGCAAGCGACACGGACGACGCAGACGACATCGCGGACGAGGACCTCGCGCAGGTCGCCCGTCGCGCCCGCTGGACCGCGACCGGCTCCGGTGCGCTGCTGACGTTCGCCGGACTCGCCGCGGCGCTGCTGCGACTGGCCCGTCCGGCCCCCGCGCTCGTCCCGGCCGCCTACGCCACCGGCGCCGGCGTCTGCGCCGTCGCGGCCTTCCTCGGCTCCCGCGGACGTACCCGGCGAGCGCTGTGGCTGATGATCGCCGGGGTGATGGTGATGGCGCTCGGCGATCAGTTCGACTGAGTGGTTTGAGCAGCTATGGGGCGGTTGAACCCCCTGTGAATTGAGTCGCACTTGTGCGCAGAGGGCCGCTCGCGCCTCAAACGATCACTTTTGCCTGCAAGAGTGTATTCGGATTGCTCATGCGTTCTTTGCGGGCCGTTTCCTTCCTGGACGACTGTTCCCGGTCAAAGATCCGCATTGTCACCCTGGGAGCACGTTTGTGGCAGCCCTAGCACGCTGGTGTGTCCGGCACCGTCTCGCCGTCGTACTGCTCTGGCTCCTCGCTCTCGGCGGCGTCACCACGGCTGCCGCCGTCGCCGGTCCGGCGTACTCCAACGACTACGAGGTCCCCGGCACCGAATCGGGCCGCGCCGTCCGGCTGCTCCAGGAGGGCTTCCCGGGACTCGGCGGCGACAGCGACACCATCGTCTGGCACACCCCGGACGGCACCGTGCGCGACCCCGACGTCGAGCAGACGATGAGCCGCACGCTGGACCGCATAGCCGCCCTGCCCCAGGTGGCCTCCGTGACCAGCCCGTACAAGAGCCAGGGCCAGGACGCGCAGCGGATCAGCCGCGACGGGCGCACCGCGTACGCCACGGTCACCTTCACCGACGAGGCCCGGGACATCACCAGGGCCGAGGCCCAGGCCGTGGTCACGGCCGCCAAGGCCGCCGAGACCGCCGAGCTCCAGGTGGAGCTCGGCGGCAGTGTGATCGGGGTCACCAAGACCTCCGGCGGGCACAGCGCCGAGATCGTCGGCGTGGCCGTGGCCGGGGTGGTGCTCCTGCTCGCGTTCGGCTCGCTCGCCGCCTCCCTGCTGCCCATCGCCACCGCCCTGGTGAGCGTCGGCACCGCCCACGCCGCCATCGGACTCCTCGGCCACGCCATGACGGTCGCCGACTTCGCGCCCATGCTGGGCATGCTGATCGGGCTCGGCGTCGGCATCGACTACGCGCTGTTCATCGTCACCCGGCACCGCAGCGGACTGAAACGCGGACTCGGCACCACCGAGGCGGCCACGAACGCCGTCGCCACCACGGGACGGGCCGTCGTCTTCGCGGGTGCCACCGTGTGCATCGCCCTGCTCGGCATGCTGATCCTGCGGCTCGGCTTCCTCAACGGCGTGGCGGTCGCCGCCTCGGTGACCGTGCTCCTGACCGTCGCGGCCTCGGTGACGTTGCTGCCCGCCCTGCTGTCCTTCATCGGCCCGCGCGCCCTGAGCCGGCGCGAGCGGCGCCGGCTGGCCGAGCACGGCCCCCAGCCCGAGCTGCCCACCGGGTTCGCCGCCCGCTGGTCGGCCTTCGTCGAACGCCACCCCAAGCTGCTCGGCGCCGTCGCCCTCGCCGTCGTCACCGTGCTCGCCCTGCCCACGCTCTCCCTTCGCCTGGGCTCCTCCGACCAGGGCAACGACCCCAGCACGGCCACCACCCGGAAGGCGTACGACCTCATGGCCGAGGGCTTCGGTCCCGGCATCAACGGGCCGCTCACGCTGGTGACCCGTGTGCACGGGGCCGAGGCCAAGCTCGCCCTCGGCAACCTTGACGACACCCTGCGCACCACCGAGGGCGTCGCCGCGGTGACCCCGGCGACCTACAACACCGGCGGCACCATCGCCTACCTGACCGTCGTCCCCGACTCCGCGCCCCAGGCGCAGCGCACCAGCGAGCTCGTCGACCGGCTGCGCACCGAGGTGCTGCCGCGCGCCCAGACCGGCACCTCGCTCGACCTGCACGTCGGCGGGGTCACCGCCGGACACGACGACTTCGCCGAGGCGATCACCGACCGGCTGCCGCTGTTCGTGGGCGTGGTCGTCGGCCTCGGCTGCGCACTGCTGCTGCTCGCCTTCCGGTCCCTCGGCGTCCCCCTGAAGGCCGCCGCGATGAACATCGCTGCCGTCGCCGCCGCCTTCGGGGTCGTCGTCATGATCTTCCAGTGGGGCTGGGGCAGCGAGTTCCTGGGCCTCGGCCGGGCCGGGCCCATCGAACCCTTCCTCCCCGTGATCATGGTCTCGGTGCTCTTCGGGCTGTCCATGGACTACCAGGTCTTCCTGGTCAGCCGGATGTACGAGGAGTGGCGGGAGACCGGCGACAACCGGCGGGCCGTCCGCGTCGGCCTCGCCGAGACCGGCCGGGTGATCAACTCCGCCGCGGTCATCATGATCTCGGTCTTCCTCGCCTTCGTGCTCGGCGGCGACCGGGTGATCGCCATGTTCGGCATCGCGCTCGCCGCCGCCGTCGCCCTGGACGCGTTCGTGCTGCGCACCCTGCTCGTGCCCGCCCTGATGCACCTGCTCGGCCGCGCCAACTGGTGGCTGCCGCGCTCACTGGACCGGGTGCTGCCCCGGTTCAGCATCGAACCGCCCGAGTGCCGCGCCGGTCAGGAGAGGCTCAGCGGCGCGGTGGAGGAACTGGCGAGGGAACAGCGGCCGGACGTACGCGACGTCCCCGGGTGACGACGAAGCCGGACCAAGATCGCCGGACCCCCGGCACACCGCGGATTTCCCCGCGCACCCGACCGGGGGCGCGCGTTCCTCACTGTCGGAACGTCAACGGCCGCGATCTGTTACATCCCAGTGCACTGCGCCCCCGAGCCGGGGGAAACTCGGGGACGCAGTAAGGAGCGGGTCAGGTAACTACAACGTGGCTCTCCAAGACCCGCGGGTGAGAGTAGCCGTGCCGTAGGGTGATGACCTGGTCCCCTGAGACTG
>NZ_MUME01000087.1 GCF_002155915.1 Streptomyces thermovulgaris
GCGGCCTGAGCGATGGCTCCGATGCGGCTGGGGCTGAGCGTGACATGTTGCAGGGCACGCCAGCGCTGTTTGAGTTCGGCGGCGGCTCGCTCGCCCAGGGCTCGGATGCCGCGCAGGAGCCGGTTGTGGGTGCGGGTGTTTGCCGCCAGGGGTGAGGCGATGTCGGGGTGCGGGCGGAAGGGGGTGTGGATGCCCTGGCCGGCGCCGGTGTAGCCGACATCGGCCAGCGTCGGCAGACCGTGGCGGGCCGCGGCGTACAGGGCGGGCAGCACATGGATGCGGGCGGCGCGCAGGTCGTGCACGGAGCCGGGCTCGACGTTGGAGACCCACAGCAACTGTCCGTCGGGGGCGGCTATGAACTGCAGGTTTCCGGCGAAGCGCTTGGCCTTGCCGGAGTACCACAGGTCGGTGCCTTTCTCGGTGGTGCCGGCCACCCGGTCGCAGGCGATCAGGGTGCCGTCCAGCACCACGTGGCTCAGGCCCTGCTCGCGGCAGCGGTCCAGCACCTGATGCAGATCCGGGGCGTGCTCGGCCAGGACGTCGATGCCCTCGTGCAGATACCGGTAGCCGGTGGCCTGGGAGATGCCGGCGTCCCGGGCCAGGCAGTGCACGCAGGTGCGGTGGCGGAACCAGCGCAGCACCAGCACCGCCTGCCGGAACGGGCCCAGCGCGCGGGAGCCCCTCGGAGTGCCGATCCGGCGGCGATGGCCGGCCAGCAACCGGGCCACGTACTCCACGACGTGGCGGGGGACATCGAGCATGGCAACATAGGGAACCAACGTGAAGCCTCTGGTGCAGCGGACGATCTTGTGGTGAGAACCGTCCTACCAGGGGCTTTACGTCTGCCCACAGCCGGGCCGCCGCTGTCCGCTCCAGCCCCCGACGCCCCGATCAACCCACTTCACGAAGATTATTTCGCTGAGAAAACCGCAGTGAGCGGGTCAGACAAAATAATCCTCCGCGTCGGGATCCGACGACAGCGTCAAGAACCGGGAGAACGCGTCGAATTCATCGTTTCCCAGGCAGTACCCCCCGGTGTGATGCAAGTGGAAGAAACGCCCTTTTTCGTCCACCAGGACGATTCCATGCTCCGAGGCCTCGTACCCGACGGGGAACAGACCCACTCCGAGGCCCGTGGCCAGCTCGGCAATGGCGGCGGCATCGCCGTCGTACCCCACGGTCGGCTCCATGACCCACGCGACATCCGGCGCCTTCGGATGCGGCAGCCTCAACCCGCCGTAGGCGTGAATGACCTGAAGGGCAGGCGGCACCGGCACCAGTGCAAAGCCCTGCCGTGCAGAGTCCTCCATCCGGGCCCTGACCATCTTCTCGGCTTTCTCGCCGATGTCGCGGCCGGGTGACCAGCCGTTCTCGATCAACCAGTCGCGCACTTCCTGTGCCGGCTGCTCCGAAGTCATGCAGGCGTTCCGCCCTTCGTCCCTTCGTTGGTCATAGCCGATCGGTCAGGTCGGGACCGCGTCCGTCGCTCACCTCCGGCTCCGCGACGCCGTGTCCTTCCGCCCTTCCGAAGTACGTCGGCTCCCCCGGCTCCGCGGCGACGCCCAGCAGCTCGTCGAGCTCCTTCAAGGCCGCCGCGAGACGTGGGGCGTTCTGCCGCTGGACGTCGGGGTGCGGCGTGCCGCGGAAGTCGAACGGGCCCCAGATGTCGTGGTGGACGGAGACATCGGCGGAAAGCCCCAGGGGTTCGGAGGAAACAGTCAGCTCGACCAGGCGGTCCTCATGGCGCCGAACGCCGTGCTCGTCGAACCACATCCCAGCCCCCGCCACAAGGAAGCTTCTGAACTCGGCATTCGGGAAGCCGACGGGGCGCGACTCCTCGACCCTTCGCGCCGTCCTCTCGTCATCGAGAGGCGCCGTGAGCCGTAGACGCGTCTTGGCGACCGCGCCTCCCGCCTCGGGGACCATCCAGAACCATTCCAGCGCGTCCGGCGTCAACAACTCGTGCTTCTTCAGGACGTCGGACATCCGAGCAGCGGTGCTGAGCGCCGACCGCAGACCCGGCGGTGCACAGTCCTCCAGGTCCCAGAACCAGGACGCGCACTCCTGTGGCGCACGCATAAGAACGGACATGTTTCTCTCAAGGGCGGGTGGAGCCATGGGCGAGACGGCTGCCCCGGCCTCCCGCCGGTTCAGTCGGGGAACGTCACCGGATTCCTCAGAGCTTCCCAGGCATCGATCAGGGTGTACCCGCGAGCCGTTCGGTCACGGACTCGATGAATGCGGCCGCTTCCCGTCCGGAGATCCTCACATGGTCCACGTCGTTGTGTCCCTCTGAGCGAAGGCGCAGGTGTTCCGTGGGCTTCCAGCGCAGGTTCCGGGCGAAGGCCTCGTCGTGCGTCCCACCGTCCCTGCCGACGACACGCCGCCTCACGATGCCGCGCGGGCTGCTGCGGGAGTGATCATCGCTGATTCTCGCGTAGCAGGTGATGCGCCCCTCCGCATCCTGATCGAGGGCGTCGAGCGTGATGGAGACCGGCGTGAGGAAGGGTTCGGCGCAAGGCTGGACTCGAAGCTGCCGCGAGGAATCATCACCCCGTACAGGTCGACGAACTCCTCGATCGAGCAGCCGCCGCCCCGCTCGAACATCAGCGGCAGGGGCTCGTACGGGTCCGGGAGCTCCGGCAGGCGGCCGTCCGCGAGCGCCGGGCACGGAGCCACCCAGCGCACGGCGCCCCGGCACGGCCCGCGGCGGCTCGCCGTTCACTGCAAGATCCATCCCCTTCTGCCGCAGCTGCTGACGGCAGCCTTCACCGCATCGTCGAGGATGGACAAGCCGAGGTTCAGGCGTCCTCCATGCCTTCGCCGAGCTCCCTCAAGGCGCGCTCGCCCGGTTGTGCAGCCATGAGGTCGCGGGCCATGCCCTGGGCCCAGGCCGGATCGACGCGATGGGCAGCACTGACCATCAAAGCCAGTTGAAGACCGAGGTCGTAGGACGGGGGCTGCTCGGTCAACCGCGTCACGCCGCGTGTCACGGCCGCCTGCAGGGCGGGCAGACAGGCAGCGACGTCGTCCCGCCGGAGCAGTGAGCCGATGTGCCGGTCGAACTGAACACGATCGGCAATGCTCAGCAGGGCCTCGACGGCCCGCAGGCGGTCCGCGGCCGTGCCGCGCTCCTCCACCATGTCGACGCTGTCCCCCACCGCGTCGGCCAGTACGCCGAAGGTGTCGTCCTGGCCGTGCAGGCGATCGTACGAGGCACCTCGCCAGGGAACGGACTCCGGATCTCCTGCCGCTCGGACCACGGCGTCGTAACCGCTCTTGTCTCCCCAGCGCGTGAGCGCGACACAGGCCAGGAAACGGCCTGCCGGATCCTCGTGCGGATCCCGCAGTACCTCTCGCAGCGCCTCGGTACGGTCCCGGTAGCCTCCGTCGAGGCCGTCGCTGATGACGTCGTCGGGGTCGGCGGCCATTCCGTCGAAGTCCACAAAGAGCAGGCCGGCGACCCGGTCACTGGGCTTCCACGGACCCTTGCTGTCGGACGACAATCGGCTCTCCTGTCCTACGGGTCTGCACGTCCGAACGTGCTGTCCGGTGCGTTACGGCTTCTTGGTCGTCGGGTACGGTCCCGTCACGTACTCCTTCGGGACGATCCCACTGATCAACCATTCTCCGTCACGCCGGGTGTTGAGCAGTGCCATGACCCTGCGGTGCACCTTGTTCGTCTTGCTCTTGCTCAGTTCGAGACTTTTCACGAACTGGGTCACAGCATCGGTGTCCGACGCCTTGAGGCTCGCCGGCACCTCCACTTCCTTGCCCGCGACCTTGTTGATCTCTTCCGAGATGCTCCGCTGAATCTGTTCCGGACGCAGGATTTCCACGCCCTGGACCTTGCCGGATTCGATGTCTGCCTGCAGCCGCTTGTAATCGATGCTGATCTCCTGCGCACCATAGACCTTCCCGGTCCCGTCCTTCGGCGCGAAAGAGGTGAATTGACTCGACTCCTTGGCTGCGGGGTTCGCTCCCCCGAGCACGTGTTCAAGCGGCGTAATCTTCCCTTCAGGATTCGCGGGAATGATGCCGACGTCCGGATCGAAGTGCGATTTGCGCAGCCCGAACTTGTTGTGCGTAGCACTGAAGTCGTCGTCCTGCCGAATCAGCAGAGGCTCATCGTCCTCCGGGGACTTCGGCGGGGTTTTGTCCTCGGCCTTGACGACCTCGTCCCCGGTCTTGACGACCTCGTCACCGGTCTGGATGACCTCGTCACCGGCCCCGGCAGCCTCGTCGCCGGTACGCCCGAGGTCGTCCAGTCCGCTGCCGGTCGGGCCGTCGGTACGGGACAGTGTGTCGGTGCTGGTGCTGGGCAGGTCGTGGCCGCCTGTCGGGCCACGGTTGAGGCCGTCGGAGCGCAACGTGGTGTCCGAGGTGTTGGAGACCGCGTTGTCCACGTTGCTCACGTTGTTCGTGTTGTTGGACGGGACCTGGTTGCCCGAGTTGCCCGGCAGGTTGTCGCCCGTGCCGGTGACGGGGGTGGCGTTGTCCACGCTGTTGGTCGGCAGGTTGTCGGCCATGCCGCCCACGGTGTTGTCGGCGATGCCGCTCGGGTTCTCGACGTGGCTGACGGGGTTGTTCAGGTCGTTGCCGAGGCGGCCGGTGTCGCCGAGGTCGGCGTCCAGGCCGTCGCCCAGGCGG